>CAYZHI010000052.1:0-13650 GCA_964477335.1 uncultured Caldilineaceae bacterium
GACAAAGCCATTGAAGACACCCCCCTCTACGTCCAGGCCGGTGATTGGTTCTAGCAAATTTTTTGATTGGCTTGACAACCGCGGTTATATTGGTATAATTTCTACCGGTAATTCGAACGCTAACCAGCCGCCGCTTGGGTCAGCAGTATTTTACCCCGGCGGTTTTTTATTGCGTGCAAAATAATCGTTAGCCCAGTGGTTCGGTGACTGTCGTAGTCACCCGCAGTTAGTCTCAGTTGCAAAACAAATATGAGTTGGCTGGCCCCGGCTCAACCGGGGCTTTTTTTTGGAAAAAAACCAGAACTACCAGCTACGACCAGGATAGCCATCATCAACCTGCGACTCACCACCGTGAAATGCGACAAGGTTGTAGGGTTGCAATGTTGCAAGGTCGCAAGATTGCAGAGTTGCAGGGGGTGGCCTAACAAATCACAATTCACTATTCATAATTTTAGTAGGAGTTACGTATGACAATCAATAAATTAAAAATCATCCCCTTGGGGGGATTGGGTGAAATCGGCAAAAATATGACCGCCATCGAGTACGGTCGCAACGTGCTGATCATCGACGCCGGGATTATGTTCCCGGAGCACGATATGCTCGGCATCGATCTGGTGATTCCCGATTATACCCACTATTTGCAAGAAAAAAAGGAGTGGGTTCGCGGCGTGGTGGTGACCCACGGCCACGAAGACCACATTGGGGCGCTGCCCTATCTACTCGGCGGCATCGACGCGCCGGTGTACGCCACCCGCCTGACCGCTGGTTTGATCGAACTCAAAGTGCAGCAAAAAGGGCTGGCCGGGCAGGCCAACCTGAAAACGATCCGGCCAGGCGAGCGGGTGATGATCGGCGGCATCTTTGAGGTGGAATTCTTTCACGTCTGCCACTCCATTCCCGATGCGGTTGGTTTGGCCATCCGCACGCCGGCCGGACTCATCGTTCACAGTGGCGACTTCAAATTTGACTACACCCCCGCTTGGGGTGAGCCGCCCGATTTTGGGGCGCTGGCCCGCTTTGGGACGGAGGGTACCCTGGTGCTCCTCTCCGACAGCACCAATGCCGACAACCCCGGCTTCACCCCCTCAGAAAAGACGGTGGATGAGGGGCTGGACAAGGTTTTCCGGGAGGCTCAGGGGCGGATCATCCTGGCCACCTTTGGTTCGCTCATTTCACGGGTGCAACAGATCATCAACGCCGCGGCCCGGCATAACCGGGTAGTGGCCGTCGATGGCCGCAGCCTGGAGGAGAGCGTGGCCCGCGCCCAGGCTTTGGGCTACCTCGATGTGCCGCCCGGCTTACTGGTTGACCTGCCCCACCTGAAGGGCCGGCCGGATCACCAGATTGCCATTATCGCCACCGGCAGCCAGGGTGAACCGAGCGCCGCGCTCGGCCGGATGGCCAGCGGCAAGCACCGCCACCTCACCATCAAAGCCGGCGATACGGTGGTGATGTCGTCGCGGGTGATTCCCGGCAACGAGGAATTGGTCTCCCGGGCCATCAACAACCTCTTTCGGAAAGGGGCGCGGGTTATCTATGGCCGCGGGGATCATGTCCACGTGAGTGGGCACGCCAGCCAGGAGGAGCTAAAGCTGCTGCTGAGTCTGGTCAAACCCAAATATTTCATCCCTGTCCACGGTGAGTTGCGGCAGTTACACGCTCACGCCGGCCTGGCCCGGGCGCAGGGAGTCCCGGCCGAGCATATCTTTGTGCTGGAAAACGGTCACGTGGTTGAATTTGATGAAAATGGCGCCCGCCTGGTTGACCGTGTTCCCGGCGGCTGGGTTTTTGTCGATGGCAGCGGCGTGGGCGATATTGGTCCGGTGGTGCTGCGCGACCGGGAAATCCTGTCGCAAGATGGCTTTGTGCTGGCCGTGGTTCGCCTGGATGAGCAGAGCGGTCGCTTGATCGACCGGCCCCGGATCATCACCCGCGGCTTTGTATATGTTAAGGAAAACCTTGATCTGATCGAGCGGGCCGAACAGACGGTGATGGCGGCCCTGCAAGCAGACGGTCAAGACCCGCAAGCGACCATTCGTTCAGCGCTTGGCGAGTTGTTATACAACGAAACCCATCGCCAGCCGATGGTGCTGCCGGTAGTGATCGAGGGCTAACCCGGTTTTTGTTTTACCTTATGTGCCCAAAATTTCAGACCTCGACTGCTCATTGCAGGTTGACCTACGTCACGTAATCAAATAGAATAAAGATATCCACAAGCCCACCGGGCCGGCGGTGGGTATTTTTATCGGTGGTGGGAGGATATCATGCGGATTGGCATTATCGGGCTGCCCAACAGCGGCAAAACAACCATCTTCAACGTGCTGACCGGTGGGCGCGCTCCGACCACGGCCTATGCCGGCGGCGCTTTTCAGGTCCATACGGCTGTGGTGGCGGTGCCGGACGGCCGGGTCGACGCGTTGAGTGCGATGTACCGACCCGAGAAAACCACTTACGCCCGGGTGGAGTTTGCCGACATCGCCGGTTTGAGCGGGGCCGAGGAGCGCAGCCGCAACGTCAGCCTGAGTGGTGAATTGGTCAACGCCATTGGCAACAATGATGCCTTGCTGCACGTAGTGCGGGTTTTTCAAGACGACGCCGTGCCTCATCCATTGGAGACAGTTGACCCCCACCGGGATATTGCTATGCTCGATACGGAGCTGCTGCTGTCTGATCTGAGCAAAATTGAGAACCGCCTGGAACGATTGGCGTCCAGTCTCAAACGCGGCAAGGGGTTTCCCACTTATGAGGATGAGAAACATGAGGCTGATTTGTTGGGCCGGTTGAAACCAATGGTGGAGCAAGGCATACCGCTGCGGGATGTGACCCTGATGCCGGAAGAAGAAAAGCGGCTGCGCGGCTTTCAATTTCTCAGCGCCAAGCCGGTGTTGATCGTGCTCAACCTGGGTGACAATGAGGCCGCGCCTCGGTTGGATTATGCCCATCAAAAGAGCGCCGTCACCTCGATTCAGGGCCGCTTGGAAATGGACATCGCCCAGCTTGAAACTGCTGAAGATCGGGCGATGTTTATGGCCGAGTACGGCTTGAGCGAATTGAGCGTGGCCCGGATCGTTCGGCAAAGTTATGCGCTGTTGGGCCGGATCAATTTCTTCACCGTGGGTGAGGATGAGGTGCGGGCATGGGAAGTGAACCGGGGCGCAACGGCGCTGGAATGCGCCAGCGCTATCCACACCGACCTGGCTCGCGGCTTTATCCGGGCTGAGGTGGTTAGTTATGAGGATTTGATGGCGACCGGTTCCAATGCCGCGGCCAGATCGCATGGCAAGGTGCGGTTGGAAGGTAAGGACGCCCTGATTCACGATGGCGATGTGGTGGTTATCAGATTCAATGTGTGAATTTTCATTCTAATGCGAATCTAACAGAGGTGGGGTATACTGTCGTAAATTATGAGGGGGAAATAGCGGCGATAAGCGCCGCCCTGATGGTCCGATGCGCATCAGGCTCCCAACTCAGAGCCATAAGCAAAACGAGGGCAGTTGCCTAGTGGCAACATATCATGTTTTGCAGTGAGGTATAAGAAATGTTTAGTAATCCGTTTGAAGATTTAATCAGTCAAAGTGAGACAAAGGAAAATATTCCTGACGAGTTACCCATCCTGCCTCTCCGGGGAACGGTAGCCTTTCCTTTCGTCATTATTCCTTTGAGTATTGGTGTACCTCGTTCGGTTAAACTCATCAAAGCGGCAGTGCAAAATGATAGCTTGATTGGGCTGGTTGTTTCCAAGGAGCCGGAAATTGAAGAACCGACGCCGGAGCAGCTCTATGAAATCGGTGTGGTGGCCCGAATTCACCGGGTGGTCCGCGGCGATGGCGACAACTTGCATGTGATTGTGCAGGGAATTGAACGATTCAAGGTCGAAAAATGGACCGAAACCGAACCTTTTTTGAAGGCCAAAGTATCCCTCGCCCCGGATGTGGTTGATGAAGATAAATTAACTGAAATCGAGGCGCTGCGACGTAGGATACTGGAGCTTTCCCAAGCCATTGTGGAACATCTGCCCCAGGTGCCCAACGAAATCACCGAATTCCTGGCTGATGTGAGCAATCCCCGCTTGATCGTTTACACCATTGCCTCAAATATGCGCATGGAGTTTGAGGACCGGCTCCAGCTTCTGTTGGAAGACAGCCTGCGCGAGAAAATGGCCCAACTGGCCCGGATTATGAACCATGAGCTCGAGGTGTTGGAAATTGGCCAGCATATCCGTTCTGAAACGCAGGAAGAGCTGGATAAGACTCAGCGGGAATTCTACCTGCGCCAGCAGTTGAGAGCCATCCAGAAAGAGCTGGGCGAGGATGATGATCAGGCCATCATTACGCAATACTACAACAAAATCGAAACGGCTGATATGCCGGAAGAGGCCAAAAAAGAGGCGCAGCGCGAGTTGAGCCGCCTGGAAAAACTACAGCCGCAGTCGGCCGAGTACGGCGTTATCCAGACCTACCTGGATTGGATGGTGGAACTGCCCTGGAGCAAGAAAACTGAGGATAATCTGGATATTGCGCACGCTCGCGACGTGCTCAATGCCGACCACTACGATATGGATGATGTGAAAGAGCGCATTTTGGAATATCTGGCCGTGCGCAAACTCCGGTTGGAACGCCATATGGATGAGGAGAGTGTGGAGAAAGGCCGCGAACAGGATCGCGCTGGCGGCTCGATTTTGCTCTTTGTTGGGCCGCCCGGCGTGGGTAAAACCAGCCTGGGCCGGAGTATTGCTCGCTCGCTGGGGCGTGAGTTTACCCGGATGAGCCTGGGCGGCGTTCGGGATGAGGCCGAGATTCGTGGCCATCGACGAACTTACATCGGCGCCATGCCAGGCCGGATCATTCAGGCCCTCAAACGGGTGGGGACGCGCAATCCGGTTTTTATGCTGGATGAGGTCGATAAAATTGGCGCGGATTGGCGGGGCGATCCCAGCAGCGCCCTGTTGGAGGTGCTGGACCCGCAGCAAAATTATGCCTTCCGCGACCATTATCTGGATGTTGATTTTGACCTCAGTGAGATTATGTTCATCGCTACGGCCAATACGCTGGATACTATCCCGGCCCCCCTGCGGGACCGGATGGAGCTGATCCAGCTTGATGGTTACACCGAGCTTGAAAAACTTGAGATTGCCAAAGGCTATCTGGTGCCGCGCCAGGTTAAGGCCAACGGTCTGCACGAAGAAGAGATTGAGTTCACTGAAGCGGGTATTCGCCAGATAATTCGCGATTACACCCGCGAGGCCGGTGTACGGAACCTGGAACGAGAAATAGGCCGGATTGCCCGCAAGATTGCCACCAGGGTAGCCGGCGGCAATAACGGTAAGAATCAGGCCAGTTTTGTGATTGGCCCGGACGAGGTTCGGGAATTACTGGGCAAGCCCAAATTCCACTTTGAAGCGGCCCTGCGGACCGAAAGGGCCGGCGTGGCGACCGGCTTGGCGGTTACGCCGGTGGGTGGGGATGTGCTCTTCATCGAAGCGGCCTGCATGCCCGGCAAAGACAGGCTGACCCTGACTGGTCAGTTGGGTGACGTTATGAAAGAAAGCGCCCAAATTGCCCTCAGCTACGTGCGGGCCTATGCTGACCAGTTTGGAATTGACTCCGACAAATTCAATAATGCCGACATCCACCTGCACGTGCCGGCCGGCGCCGTGCCCAAAGATGGTCCTTCTGCCGGAGTGACGATGGTTACGGCGCTGGTGTCGCTGCTAACGGGTCGTCCGGTTGAGGCTGAAGTAGGCATGACCGGCGAGATCAGTTTGCAGGGTCAGGTGCTGCCGATTGGCGGAGTCAAGCAGAAAGTGCTGGCGGCCCACCGGGCCGGCTTGAGCACGGTGATTTTGCCCAAACGCAATGAGGTCGATTTGGATGACGTGCCGGAGGATGTGCGCAAAGAAATGACCTTCTACCTGGCTGAAACCATCGATGACGTGTTAGCTCATTCGTTGTGTCCGGTACTACCGGATGAAGAAAGTCTGGCCGAAGAGGTTGATACTCTACCTGAGGTCGAAATAGCCTTGAATTAGTCAAAAAAAGTTAGAACCAGGCCTGGGACCGTCAAGAATTGGCGGTCCCAACTGTTTTATCCCCACATTGTCCCCACCTTATTGTGGATAAGATAATTGGTTATCAACACCTTATCCACATCAAAACATAAGGGCCAAATGACTCATCATAACTTTTCTTAAAAAAGAGACAGGGCCAAATGTTTTTAAGGTCAAGGGGCTTGCATGGTGTTGCCAGCTTTGGTACAATGCTCAACAACTGTGGTGACGATCCTAATCCTCTTGTGAAAAACTAACATCCCCAATTGTCGGGGAAATCTTCTCAGTGGTTCTGTGCAGGGAGGGGAAGATACAGTTCTTATCTTTGGAGACTCAGTAGGGCCAAAATACTGCTCTGCCCAACTTGAATAAACAGCCTTTTGCCGAGATTACTCTCCAGGATATCTCCGTCACCCAGTGGTCAGCCATACAATCAAAAAAGTTGTTGCAGTCAAAGCAGCTTGGTGTCAGGTCAAAGCTTTCTGGTTCAGGGTTGAAAGAAGCAGAGAATGGCACAGGCTGTTTTGTGTCTCACTTGGCTATTGGGTTTTCCATAAGCCTAAATTGGCGCTACTTTCTAAAATTGGGAGATAGCTACCATGACTGGAGAACAATTCTGGCAGGCTGCCCTGGGGCAACTTCAGTTGCAGATGACACAGGCTACCTTTGATACCTGGGTTAAGGATACTCGGGTTGTCTCGCAGGACCATCACAAGCTGATCGTTGGTACGAAAAGTGCTTTTGCCAAGGATTGGTTAGAGAATCGACTGCTTGTGACGATCAATCGAACTGTCACCAACCTGCTAGGCCGTCCGGTTGATATTCAATTTATAGTTGATCACGTTGATGATAGTCACGAGCAAGCAGGTCCGGCGTTGTTGTTGCAAGGGATGAACCCGGGCGATCAAAATGGCGCTATGAGTGGGAATAAAGGTAATGGCCACAATTACCGGCGGGGAGATGATGATCGCTTGAGCCTAAATTACAAATACACCTTTGATCAATTCATTGTTGGGGCCTCAAATCGGCTAGCCCACG
Organism: uncultured Caldilineaceae bacterium; assembly: GCA_964477335.1. GTDB lineage: Bacteria > Chloroflexota > Anaerolineae > 4572-78 > J111 > CAYNLK01. The sequence goes on from CAYZHI010000052.1 coordinate 7,085, forward strand.
CCGCCTCCCTGGCCGTGGCCGAGCGGCCGGCCGAGGCTTACAATCCCTTATTTTTGTATGGGGGAGTAGGCCTGGGCAAAACTCACCTGTTGCAGGCTGTGGCTCATTTTGCCCTGACCCAGGGTAAACAGGTTATTTATACCACCTCCGAAACCTTTACCAACGATCTCATCAATGCGATTCGGTCGCAATCAACCGATCTGTTCCGTGAGAAGTACCGCAAAACCGATTTTCTATTGATTGACGATATTCAATTCATTGCCGGCAAGGAGAGCACCCAGGAGGAGTTTTTTCACACCTTTAATACCCTCCACGGCGCCGGAGGTCAGATTGTCCTTTCCAGCGACCGCCCGCCCAAAGCCATCACCACGCTGGAGGACCGGCTGCGGTCTCGCTTTGAATGGGGCCTGTTGGCCGACATTCAACCGCCGGATTTGGAGACTCGTATGGCCATTCTCCGTTTCAAGGCCGACTCCCAAGGGGTTCATCTGCCCGGTGATGTAATGGAGTTCATTGCTCGTCGCGCTCAGAGCAATATTCGTGAGCTAGAGGGCGCGTTAAATAAGGTTATTGCCTACGCAGCGATGACCCGCCAACCGATGCAACTGGAATTGGCCGAACATGCCCTGCAGGATATTGTGTCCCGTCGTTCTGAGCTGACCCTAAAGCAAATCATTGTCGTGGTGGCCCGTTTCTATAAATTGGATGAAGAGACCCTGACCGGCCGGAGCCGGACCAAGGAAGTGGCCTTTGCTCGCCAGATGGCGATGTACCTGGCTCGCGAAGAAACCGATGCTTCGCTGCCCCAAATTGGTGAAGCTCTGGGTGGCCGGGATCACACGACCGTGATGCACGGCTGGGAAAAAATTTCATCGAGGATAGAACAGGATGACTCGCTGCGGCGAGAGATGTTGGCCATCCGTGAGGAATTATATACAGCCGGCCGGTGATTGTTTTTTGCCGGCCAATCAAAGTAAAAATGGCCCGCATCTAGCGGGCCATTTTTTAATGACCAGTCTAGTTGCTCTACGGCTTAGCCGGCGGTATCTTCCGGAGTGGCAATATTCTTTTCGCTGGCCCGATCGAAGATGTGGACTTTGTCGGCGTTGAAAGCCATTTGAACTTTGTCGCCGGGGCGCAGGTCGGAACGGGGGTCAACCCGGGCAATAAAAGATTGCTCATCATTGCTCAACAGGTAAACAAAGATTTCGTTCCCCATCAGCTCGGTCACATCCACGGTAGCTTCAACCAATTGTTCGGTGATGCCCGCCGGTTTATATTTAGGGTGGTGGATATCTTCGGGCCGGACCCCAAAGATGATCTCCCGGCCAATCTGTTCTGCCCCCAATTGCCTGACCTCGCTCTGAGCCAGGCGAATGCGGACACCCCCGGAGTCAACGTACATCTCATCCGCACTACCGGTGATGGTGCCGCTAAAGAAGTTCATGGCCGGTGAACCGATAAAGCCGGCCACAAAAACATTGCCGGGGTGATCGTACAGGTGCTGGGGCGTATCGGCCTGCTGTAACACTCCGTCCTTCAACACGGCGATGCGGTCGGCCATGGTCAGGGCCTCGGTTTGGTCGTGGGTTACGTAAATAAAGGTGGTGCCCAACTTGAGATGAAGCTTGGTAATTTCGGCGCGGGTCTGAACGCGCAATTTAGCGTCGAGATTTGAGAGGGGCTCGTCGAACAGGAACACTTTAGGATCGCGTACAATCGCTCGTCCCAGCGCCACCCGTTGCCGCTGACCACCCGACATCTGCTTCGGTTTGCGGTCTAATAGTTGGGTAATGCCCAGAATCTTGGCGGCTTCCTGCACCCGTCGTTCGATTTCGTCTTTAGGCGTTTTACGCAGCTTTAAGCCAAAGGCCATGTTGTCATACACGCTCATGTGGGGATAGAGCGCGTAGCTTTGAAAAACCATGGCGATATCCCGGTCCTTGGGCGGCACATCGTTGACAACCCGGTCTTCAATCCAGATATTGCCTTTGGTGATCTCTTCAAGACCGGCCAGGCAGCGCAAGGCCGTAGATTTGCCACAGCCCGATGGCCCAACCAATACCAGAAATTCCTTATCGGGGATTTCCAGGTTGAGGTTGTTAACCCCAATCACGTCTCCCCATGCTTTGGTCATATTGTCGTAATAAACTCTGGCCATTTCTTTCTCCTTTTCTTTTTAATGGGTTAACTGATTAGATAAAGTTATGCCATTGTTGCATCTATAACCATAAAGCCAAGTCGCTGGATTGACGGATAACCAGCGATGGCTCAAAGACCACCTGGGTATTGTTCAGCGTTTCGCCGTGCAGTTGCTCGATCAACATTCGGCAAGCGCGTTGGCCCAAAGCATAGGTGGGGCGGTGAATGGTTGTTAAGGGGGGTTGAGAATATTCCGATAACAGGATATCTCCGTAACCGGTAACGGCCAGGTCGTGCCCAATTTCAAAACCCTGATCCTGGGCTGCGGCCATAACCCCCAGGCCAATAATATCGTCAGCCGTAATGATGGCCGTAGGGATTTCTGCCCGGCTCAACAGCGTTTGGCCTGCTCGATAACCCTCTTTCTGGCTGAAATCACTTTCCTCCAAAAATGTTTCATCGACCGGTAAGGCCGCTTTGACCATAGCCTGTTGAAAGCCGCTAAAATATTTTGAGGAGAAGACCAACTCATTAGGCGCATTGACCAGCGCAATCCGTTCGTGACCCTGTTCCACTAAATGGTCCACCATCAGCCGAGCCCCGGCAGCCGTATCATCGGTTACGGCCGGGGTGTTGGCCGTCAGATCACTGTCGCCGACCACCACAAAGGGGAACTGCTTGTTGAGCAATAACTCTAGCCGGGGGTCCTGCCAGCGTGGCCGGGTCACAATAATCCCGTCTACCCGCCGCCCGTGGATCAGACGTTGGTAAGCCTGAATTTCAACCTGGCCAGGAGGACAGGTTGACACCAGGAGATCGAAGCCGTGGACAGTAGCTTCATTGGCAATACCGGCCAGGAGTTCGGTAAAATAGGGGTCAAAATTCTTGGCCGCAAAAACGGGGAGAATCAGTCCAAGCGTGTCGGTGGTTCGCTTGCGCAAACGTTGGGCCATCGGATTGGGCGCATAGCCCAGCTCACGCGCCACTTGCTTGATATGGGCGCGGGTCTCCTCGCTGATGTCGTCGTAGTCGTTGAGCGCCCGCGAGACAGCCGCCACCGATTTGCCCACCACTTCAGCGATATCTTTTAACGTAATATCTTCTTTAGCCTGTTTGACTTGAGGTGACACAGTTCAAACCAACTTAAAGCTTTAAGTAAAATCGATTATAGACTAAAAGGTTTAAGTTAGCAAATTGGGATCGCCAAAGATGACGATTTCAATAAACAAAAAAACTCGGTGGAAAGCCCACCGAGTTTTTACGACATACATTATATTGGATCTGTTTTTGTTTTCCGTATATTGCTAAAAGGACTTTACGAGTTATGGCCGACTAGAAACCACTTTTGCTGTTCACGCCAGCCGTTCGTTGGTCATTCATTGACCCTTATGCAACTTTATGGTTTCTAGCTAGCCGCTGCAGTTCCCAATCTGGCACCTCGATAGGGACCTCCTTTCGGCTAATCAGAACCTTGTTTATGAGGTTCTGTTGCTGATATAATAGCAGGTTTACCGACTGGAGTCAAGAGCTTTTTTTGGCAAATTGCGCCAATTATTCTACGATATCCCTACGCTGCGGCAGCTTGAATAACTGAATCAAGGTATTTCATTCTTTCTTCTTCTTTCATTTATGGTATAATTGGCCTGATTGTTAGCCATGTTAATGTCAGTATTGTAACTGTTTTTATTAGAATCTTGTTATGTCTATATTAACTATTCACAATCTGGGCAAATATTTCGGCGGCCAGGATATTTTTTCCAATCTTAACCTGGCTATTGAGCCAGACGCCCGGATTGCCTTGGTTGGCCCAAATGGTGAAGGCAAAACTACCTTGCTGCGAATTTTGGCCGGATTGGAAACGCCTTCTGCGGGCAGCCTCAATTCGGCCAAAGGTCTCCGGATCGGTTATCTAGAACAACATCCCTCGTTGATTTCAACGGATGGTAATCTGTGGGAACTGGCTCTGGCTGCTTTTGCCGAGCTGCGCCAGCAGGAAGCTCATCTGAGCAAGCTGGAATTGGCCCTTGCGGATGAACTTGATGAAGCCCGTCACGCCGAGTTACTTGAAACTTATGGCGAGGTCCAGATCCGCTTTGAACATGCCGGCGGCTATGAATATGAGCAAACCATCCGGCAGGTGCTAACCGGTCTGGGTTTTACGTCGGAGGATTACCAGACCCCCCTGGCTAAACTTAGCGGTGGGCAGCAAAGCCGGGCGCATCTGGCCCGTCTCTTGCTCGATCAGCCTGACCTGTTGCTGCTCGATGAACCAACCAATCATCTTGACCTGGCAGCCGTGGAATGGCTGGAAAACTATTTACAGAACTGGCCTGGAGCCATCGTGGTGGTGGCGCATGATCGCTATTTTCTTGACAAGGTGGCGAACCGGGTTTGGGAATTGGCCTTTGGCACGGTGGAAACGTATCGCGGTAATTTCTCCCATTATGTGGTACAGCGCGCCGAGCGGCTGGAACGCCGGCTTAAAGAGTACCAGGCCCAGCAGGAGTTTATTGCCAGTGAAGAGGAGTTTATCCGGCGTAACCTGGCCGGCCAGCGGACCAAAGAGGCGCAGGGACGGCGCAAACGGTTAGAACGGCTAGAACGGCTGGCTCGGCCCCGGGAACAGAAAAAATTGAGTCTGCCTATCCAGCCGGCCCTCCGTTCCGGGGACCTGGTGCTGGCCACGCACAATCTGGTGGTTGGTTATCCCGATGGTGAACCGCTGTTCAGTTGTCCTGATGTCGAAATCAGGCGTGGCCAACGGGTGGCGCTGCTGGGGCCGAACGGCGCCGGTAAAACCACCTTTCTCAAAACGATTCTGGGGCAGGTTGAACCGAAGGCCGGGGCCATTCGTTTTGGGGCCGGGGTCGAGGTGGGCTATTTTGCCCAAACCCAGGCCAGCCTCAATCTGGCCGCAACTGTGCTGGAAGAAATTCTGGCTGTCGAGAATATGCCCATTGGCGAGGCTCGCAACTATCTGGGCCGGTTTCTCTTTTCAGGAGATGAGGTTTTTAAGCCGATTGGGGCGCTCTCTGGCGGCGAGCGCAGCCGGGTGGCCCTGGCCAAGTTGGCCTTGACCGGCGCCAATTTTTTTATTCTCGATGAGCCAACCAACCACCTCGATATTCCTTCGCAGGAGAATTTGGAAGAGGTGTTGCGTCAATTTGGTGGGACTATCCTGCTGGTATCCCACGATCGATATTTTGTCGATGCCCTGGCGACTGTGGTTTGGGCGCTGGAACCGGAGAACCGTTCCGTGACCATCATCGAAGGGGGATACAGCGATTATCTGGCCTGTTGCGACGCCCGTAAAAGTTTGCTATCGGCCAATGGAACGGGTCAAGAAATCGCCAAGTCAAAGAGCCAGCTCGTCCGAGAGCAGACCAAGGCCGAAAAGCGAGCCGCCGAGCAACGAGCCCGGCGAGCCGCCGAGCTTGAAGCGCTGATCGAAGCGACGGAAACCAGGTTGACCGGTTTGGCCCAAGCGTTAGAGGCCGCCAGCCTGGCCCAAAATGTGTCGCGTTTGCAGGAGTTGGGTCAGCTTTATCAGACCACCGAGACCGAACTGGAAGCGTTGCTGAACCAGTGGACTGAAATGGAAACATCTTAGCACGGGAGAAGTGCGATGGCAGACAAAATAGTTATTGGCCTGACCGGCAATATTGCTACCGGAAAAACCTTAGTTCTACGTATGTTACAAGAGTTAGGCGCTACCGTTATCGATGCGGATAAACTGGTTCATCGCCTGATGGACCAGGGGGGGACGGCCTATCAGTCTATTGTGTCAGAGTTCGGCAAATTCATCCTGGATGAGCGTGGTCAGATCGATCGGCGCCGCCTGGGTAAACTTGCTTTTGCCGTGCCGGAAGTATTGGCCCGGCTGGAGGAGATCACCCATCCGGCGGTCCGGCAGGAGATTACCAAGCGAATCCAGCAAGCTCCCACGGACGTAGTTGCCATCGAGGCAATTAAGTTGTTTGAGTCTGGCCTGGCCAACCACTGTCAGGCAACCTGGGTGGTAACCGCCACACCGGATGTGCAGGTGAAGCGGTTGGTTGAGCGGCGTAAGTTGACCCCGGAACAGGCCCAGCAGCGCCTTAGAGCTCAATCCCCTTCCCGGGAAAAGGAAGCTAAAGCCGATTTGGTCATTGATAACAGCGGCGATCTGGCCAAAACCTGGACGCTGGTGAAGAAGCATTACAGCGCGCTGCTCAAAGAGCAGGTCGGTGAAGTAGCCGTAGCAGCGCTGACGGAAACGACACCCACGCCAGCCGCGGTTGCACCGGCTCCTCCTCCGGCCAAGTTCAATCTTGAGCAAATTGAAATTCGCCGGGCCAAACGCGCTGATTTGGAAGCAATGGCCAAGTTGATAACTATCAGTACCAAGGGGGTCATCAAACCTGGCCTGAGCGACATGATGGAAG
>CAYZHI010000053.1:0-13593 GCA_964477335.1 uncultured Caldilineaceae bacterium
GATGACCTTTGGTCCCGACTGGGGCTGGGGGGCCTCCAAAGAAGAGAGCCAGAAAATTTTTGAGGCTTTTGTGCAGGCTGGTGGCAACTTCATCGACACGGCCGATCGCTACACCGAGGGTACGGCCGAGAAGCTGGTCGGTGAGTTCATTGCGGTTGATCGGGACTACTTTGTGCTGGCCACCAAATACAGCCTGTTCAGACGCCGCAACGACCCCAACGGCAGCGGCAACCAGCGTAAAAGTATGGTCCAAGCGCTGGAAGCCAGCCTGAAACGACTCAAGACCGACTACATCGACCTGTATTGGCTCCACGCCTGGGATTTTATGACCCCGGTGGAAGAAGTGCTGCGAGGGCTGGATGATCTGGTCCGGGCCGGCAAGATTCTCTACATCGGTATCTCCGACACGCCGGCGTGGATTGTGTCACAGGCCAATACGTTAGCGGAACTGCGCGGCTGGAGCCGCTTTGTGGGGCTGCAAATCCAGTACAGCCTGCTCGAACGGACCCCCGAGCGCGACTTGCTGCCGATGGCCCGGGCCTTTGAGCTGGGCGTCACCCCGTGGGGCGCGCTGGGATCAGGCATCTTAACCGGCAAGTACAGGCGCGATGGCTCCGGCGAAGGGCGGGCGGCGCTGTGGGGGCAGATTGAGGAGAAAAAGCTGGCCATCGCTGCTGAAGTGACCAAAATCGCTGAGGAGATTGGCCGCTCGGCTTCTCAGGTGGCCCTGAATTGGGTCCGCCAGCAGCCGGGGTTGATGATCCCAATGATTGGGGCCAGAACTGTAGCCCAACTTGAGGATAATCTCGGCTGCCTTGAATTCAGCCTGACTGCAGAACAAATGAACCAACTGGATCAGGTCAGCAAGATCGAACTGGGCTTCCCCCACGACTTTTTGGCCTCAGACCAGATTCGGGACCTGGTCTTTGGCGGTGGTTACGCCAAAATTGACAACCACCGCCAATAATATTTTTAACCCTCCTGGAAGCTGTTTAGCTTCCGGGAGGGTTAAGTCTTTCCACCGCTCAACCGGCGGTTGATTCGGCCAGCCCAGGCCAGTAAACCCTGCCGCTCCCCGTCAGCCAGTCGGGTTTCGGCCTGGTGCAGCGCTTCCACTGCTGCGGCCTGCTCTTCCCGTTGCAGGTATAACTCGGCTAACCATAGATCAATTTTCGTTTGCAGGTGGGGCGCGGCGACTCCGGTAAGGCCAGCCCGGGCTTCCTCCAGCAGCAGTAAGGCGTGGTCAAGGTCGCCGCGCGCCCGAGCCACCAGGCCCATATTGGCCTGGATGTTGGCCATAAAAGACCGGTTATCATTTCGTTGAGCCTCTGTGAGCGCCCGTTCAAACCAGACCTCAGCCTCGGCCAGTTCCCCTTCGGCCAGGGCCAGTTCTCCCCGCGTGCTGTAGAGATATTGGCGCGGCACGATTAGGGCATATTTCTCGACCAGTTCTAAGCCGGCCTCGATCTGCTGCCTGGCCCTGGCCAGATCGCCAGCCAGAATAGCGTGGTAAGCCAGATTATTATGGGCCAGGACCTGCTGAAAAAGTTCTCCGCTGGCCCTGGCTAACCCAAGCGCCTGCTCAAAAGACTCCAACGCTTTGGTCAGATCACCGCGCTGGGCCAGCAGATTACCCAATTCAAATCGCCCAACGCTGGCCAGCTCAAGCAAGTGATTGTCACTGGTCAGCCGGATCGCTTCGATTAGATGAGCTTCCGCCTGGGCCAGGGTGTGGCCGGCCTGCAGACCGCCCGCAGCCAACAACTGGTGCGCCCGGGCCAGCGCAGCCGGATCGGGTTGGGCCTCCAAAATCGCCAGGGCCTGTTTAGCCCAGTGGACCACCTGCTGGCCCTGGCCTGAGACCATAAAACTGAACCCCAGCCCCAGGTAGGCTCGACTGGCCCCCAGACAATCACCGGCCGTCTCAAAATCTTGGGCGGCCAACTGCAGTTGCTGCCGCGCTTCTTCCAGCCTGGCCTCGGCCATCAGGGCTTCGCCCAGGCCCAGCCGGCGGGCCGGCGTTGGCCCCAATTGGACGGCCTGCTGGTAAAAAGCAACGGCCTCAGCCGGCGCAGTCAACTCGAGAGCCCGTTGTCCGGCCAACTCGGCATAATGGGCCGCCTCGGTTGGGCGACCGGCTTGAGCATAGTGACGGGCCAACTGCCCGGCTACAGTCTCCAACTGACCGGCGTAAAGCGCCTCTAACGCGGCGGCGGCGCGGCGATGCAAAAAGCTGCGGCGGGCCAGGCTGAGACTTCTACGGACAATCGAAGCTACCAGAGCATGGGAAAAGTCGTAGCGACTGTCTCGCTCAACAAGGATATTCGCCTCCAGCAGAATATCGAGGTAAGTTAAAGTTTCCTCCTCAACCAGGCCGCTGATATGATTCAACGTGACAAAATCAAAGTCAGTTTCTAGCACCGCGGCAGCTTGTAAAAGCTGTTGCGCTGCATCGGGCAACTGGTTGAGCCGGGCCTGGATCAGCTCCGCCAGGCTGGGAGGGGTTTCGTCAGGTAACGCCCGGCTGAGTTCGATCAAAAAATAGGGATTACCGTTACTTCTGGCCTGGAGCTGTTCCGCCAGCATCTCATCAAGGCCCAACGCCGAAATCAGCCTGGCCGTCTCCACCAGGGTGAAACGAGCCAGCGGCAGACGTTGAACGAGACCTTGCCGGCTCCAACCGGCCACAACATGGGCTAACTGGGGTGTGGCCTCACTAGAACGATAGGCGCCAACTAATAACAGCGGCTCGCCGCGCAGTCGCTCGGTCAGGTAAACCAGCCAGTCCAGAGTGGCCCGATCAACCCAGTGCAGGTCGTCAATGAATAAGACCAATGGTCGCTTATCAAACGCCTGCAACAGTTGGGTCAAGGCTTCAAACAGCCGGTGCCGTTCCTCTTCAGACGGGAGCACGGCCGGCGGCGACACATCCGGCCAATATTGCCTGATTTCTGGCAACAGCCGGGCCAACTCAGCCAACCAAATAGGTGAAACCGCCGCCCGCAGGCTGGCCAGGTATTCCAAACAGCCGGCCTGCCGGAACAAACCGGTCAGGGGGACAAACGGCAATGACTGAGTCGTGTCAAGGCCGCGGGCGGCCAGCATGGTCAACCCCGGCGGCAGTGTGGCCGCCCATTCATGCCACAACCTCGATTTGCCGACCCCCAACTCGCCACTGATGAGCACAATCCGGGCCTGGCCCGCCGCGGCCGTTTGTAACGCTTCGGTGAGCGCAGCCAGTTCGTCCTGCCGACCTACAAACGGCGCCGCAGCCGGGTGGATATCGGCTCTTACGGGCCGCGCCGGGGGCGCCGGAGGCGTTGCCGGCTGGTCACGGGTGCGCAACGTACCCTCCAAGATGGCAGAGCGCAAGGCTTTGGTCTCGGGGAGCGGCTCGACGCCTAACTCCTCGGCCAGCGTGGCCCGCAAGCGGTCATACTGGCGCAGAGCCTCGGCTCGCTCACCAAGCCGGGCGTGAGCTTCCATTAAAGCCCGGACCATCGGCTCCTGGAGGTTGTCATAGACCAGGGCCCGGCGGGCAAGAATCACGATCTCGGACCACTGTTCAAGCTCCCGTTGGGCGGCCACCAGCGTTTCTAAAGCGCGCAAGTAGAGCTGGCCAAAACGCTCCCGTTCGGCCGTTAGCCAGACCTCAAAATCCGGCGCATCGGCCAGAATCACGCCCTCGAGCAGCGACCCTCGATACAAATCCAAGGCCGCGGCCAGACCGGTAATGGCTGAACCATCGCCAGCCTGGACGGGTGCAGTCGCTTCGAACACCCGGGTGTCAATCCAAACGCCCCCGGCCAGAGCCAGGCGGTCGGTTTCAGCCAGGAGCAGTTCATCGCCCAAAGCCTTACGAATTATCCAGAGGGTATTGCGCAGGTTTTTGCGGCCGGCGTCGGGCAGAGTGTTGGGCCACAGCAGGTCGATCAGGTGGTCGCGGCTTTGAGCCGCGCCGGTTACGGCCAGGTAAGCCAGCAAGGCCAAGGCCTTGGTTGCATTCAGGTCGATGGCTTCACTGTTACGGATGAGTTGAACGGGTCCCAAAAATGATAAGCGGTAGGTAGACATAGCCGGTATTATAGCCGAATATTTTGAGCGGGTCTAGCCTGCCAACGATTGTAAAGGCAATTTGGGACAGGAGGAGGGACGGTCGGCAGGACAGGGCAAAGGACAGACCGGTGTTATACTGAGACTATAAATTTGATGATACATCAACTCTAATAACCACTCTAACTATATTTGAAAGGAACAAAACAATGAATTGGCAAATTGATCCAACCCATACGACTATCGAATTTTCGGTGAAGCACATGATGATTACCACGGTACGGGGGCAGTTCAAATCTTTTGCAGGCAATCTGCACATCGACCCTAACAACCCGGCCGCCTCCTACGTTGAGGGTAGCATCGACGTGGCCAGCATCGATACGCGCGAGGGGCAGCGGGATGCCCACCTCCGTTCAGCCGACTTCTTTGACGTGGAAAATTTTCCCAAGATGAGCTTCCACAGCAGCCGGATCGAGCCGGTCGGGGCCAATCAGTACAAGGTCTACGGCCAGTTGACGATCAAGGATATAAGCCGTGAGGTAGTTTTCAACGTGGCCGATGAGGGGCGAGGTCAGGACCCGTGGGGCAACCAGCGCTGGGGTGTCAGCGCCAGTACCACGATAAGCCGCAAGGATTTTGGCCTTACCTGGAACGTGGCCCTGGAAACCGGCGGCTGGCTGGTGGGCGATGAAGTCAAAATAGCGGTTGACTTGCAGCTAGTCCTCCAGCAGCAACCCGAAGCTGAAACTGTGGCCGCCTAAATTATTCCAATTCACATTACCAATCGCTGTGGAAGCCATCATCTGGCTTCCGCAGCCTATTTCTCCGGCACTCCTCCTCAATTCGCCACCAAGCCTATTCTCTGTTACAATAATCAACTGATCGCTGCACTCGTGTTTTGCCGGGTGCACTTTTATATTTGGGATAAAAAGTTATGCAGCAACAAGCAGTTGATTACAGCCGCAAATGGTATGTGATGTTAGCGGTGGCGATGAGCATTTTTCTGGGCACTATCGACGGCAGCATCGTCAATGTGGCCCTGCCCACGCTGGTGAAAGAATTGAATACGACCTTTGCCACGGTCCAGTGGGTGGTATTAGCCTACCTGCTGGCCATTTCAACCCTGATTTTGAGCACGGGCCGGCTGGGGGACATGATTGGCAAGAAACCAGTTTATCTGAGCGGCTTTGTAGTTTTCACCACCGGGTCGGTGCTGTGCGGCCTGGCCCCCACGGTTCACTGGTTGATTGCCTTCCGAGTCATTCAGGCGGTTGGGGCGGCGATGACCATGGCCCTGGGTATGGCCATCATCACCGAGTCCTTTCCGCCGCAGGAGCGGGGCCGGGCCCTGGGCATTGGCGGGGCCATTGTCTCGGTTGGGATTGTGGTTGGGCCGACGCTGGGCGGCTTGATTATTGATTCTTTCTCCTGGCGTTGGATTTTCTTCGTCAACCTACCGATTGGCATTATCGGCGTATTGCTGGGACTGCGCTTTGTACCGGCCTTCAAACCAGGCGGCCGGCAAAAGTTCGATTTTCCGGGGGCGATCAGCCTGTTCATCAGCTTGCTGGCCTTTCTACTGGCCCTGACCATCGGGCAGCAGCTTGGTTTTGGCGATATCCGGGTCTTACTGCTCTTCGGGGTCTGGCTGGTTTTTCTGGCCCTCTTCATTTTTGTGGAGTGGCGCAGCCCCCAACCTATGATCGACCTTCGCCTGTTCAAGAGCAGCTTGCTCAGCGTCAATTTGATCACCGGCTTCATCACCTTTATTGCCATTGCCGGGGCGCTCATTTTGATGCCCTTCTATCTGGAGGATATTCTGGGCTACCAACCCCGGCAAGTGGGCCTGTTGATGGCCATCGTACCCATCGGTTTGGGCGTCATGGCGCCAATTTCCGGCAGTCTGTCGGATCGATTCGGTACCAGGCCGATCACCGTCATCGGCCTGGTAATGTTGGTCATTGGCTATCTGGCCATGAGCACCCTCACCACCCAAACCTCCGTCGTCGGCTATATCCTGCGCCTGCTGCCGGTTGGCCTGGGCATGGGCATTTTCCAATCCCCCAACAACAGCGCCATCATGGGCTCGGCCCCGCGTGAGCGGCTGGGGGTGGTTTCGGGGCTGCTGGCCATCACCCGTACCTTAGGCCAAACTACCGGCATCGCCATTTTGGGCGCGATCTGGGCCGGTCGAGTTATAGCCCACTATGGTGAACTTCTGCCAGGTGGCGCCACCACTGCCCCGGCCGAGGCCCAGGTTGCCGGCTTGCAGGACACATTCCTGCTCATCACCGTCCTGGTGGCGGCTGGTCTGCTGCTGAGTATCTGGGGCCTGGTTCAGGAACGCCGGCTGCACCAAATGGAAACGGCCAAAGTCAATCTATGAAGTCAATCCCAAGAAACTGGAGAGGCAAGCATGTCTGACCAAGAATTCGATTTGAGCGAATTATCCCTGGATGAACTCTACGCCCAAATTGGCGACGATCTTTATGACGGTTACAAGGAAGAAGTGGTCGCAGGAGTGAAAGAGGCGTTGCGGCGTGGGGAAACGCCTTATGAGGTGTTGACCCAGGGGCTGGTAGCCGGCATGGATGTCGTGGGAGTCGATTTTCGGGATGGCATCTTGTTTGTGCCCGAGGTGTTGATGGCGGCCAATGCCATGAAGGCCGGCATGGAAGTGTTACGCCCGCTCCTGGCTGAGACCGGCGCGCCGGTCGTCGGCAAAATGGTCATCGGTACGGTCAAGGGCGATATCCACGACATCGGTAAAAATCTGGTAGCGATGATGATGGAGGGCGCCGGCTTTGAAGTCATCAACCTGGGCATCAACAATGACGCCGATGCTTTTATGAAAGCCATCAATGAGGTTGAGCCGGATATTGTGGGTATGTCGGCCTTGTTGACCACCACCATGCCCTACATGAAAGTGGTGATCGAGCGGCTGGTCGAAGAAGGCATCCGGCAAAAACTGATTGTATTGGTGGGCGGCGCGCCGTTGAATGAGACCTTTGCCCGGCATATCGGGGCCGACGCCTACTGCCGCGATGCCGCGGTGGCCGTGGAAACGGCCAAAAAATTGATTACCCAACGCCGGGGTGAAACCCTGGCCGCCTGAAACCCAACGTCATTAACAGCAGGAGCCTATCATAACCTGCCGCCGCTCGAACGGGCGGGCTGGCCAGGTTGGATAGGCTTTTTTTGTTGGCTGTGAGGATACTTATGAAGCAAATGATCGCTAGAATCACGAGGTCAAACATTAATCTGCGCAGCTTTCTGAAGGATTACCTGCTGCTAACCATTGGGGCGCTAATCCTGGCCATAAATCTGAACATCTTCTTAGCGCCGGCCAATATTGCCCCGGGCGGAGTTGCCGGAATGGCCCTCATCATCAACCATTTGACCGGCTGGCCCATCGGCGCCACGATGCTGGTGTTAAATATTCCGATGGTCTGGCTCGGCTACCGTTACCTGGGCCGCTTCCAATTTTTAACCCGCACGCTGTATGTGGTGTTATTATATAACGTGGGGGTCGATGTGTTGGGGCCGTGGCTGCCGGACGGGATTACGGATGACCTGCTGCTCAATGCGCTGTACAGCGGCGTGGTCGGCGGCATCGGCAGTGGGCTGATTTTTCGCGGCCGGGGGACGTCGGCCGGCACGGGTGTAGTGAGCCGGGTGTTACAACTAAAAACCGGCATTCCGGTTAGCCAACTCTATATTCTGACCGATGGCGGAGTTATCGCCATAATCGGCTTTGTCTTTGGCTGGGGGTCGGCTCTATATTCGCTGATATCGCTGTTTGTGTGGGGTCTGGCCACCGACTACGTGTTGGAAGGTCCCAGCGTAATCCGGACCGCTTTTATTATTACCGACAAAGCCGAGGCAGTGGCCGGGGCGCTGCTGGGCCGATTAGGCATCGGCGTCACCGCCTGGGCCGGCCGCGGTATGTTCACCGAGGCCGAACACACCGTGCTCTTCTGCACTTTGAGCCGGCCCGATGTCAATACCCTGAAGAATATTGTCGCCGAGGCCGACCCGCACGCCTTTGTGGTGATTGGCCAGGGTCACCAGGCCAAGGGGGGCGTACTCCGGCAGTTTCCAACCAAACCAAACTCATCGCTGGCAACAGAGTCGCCTGCCGGCCAGAGTCCGGCTTCAAACGTCACCTTGAAGTGAAAAAAGGAATATTTGGCAGAAATCGGCGTCTGATGTATGATATTGATCGACTATTAAGTAGGGAGCAAAGTTGCTCAAAATATCAATTGCACGGGAGCAAAATAGCCGGTTTGAATCCCGGTTGGCCCTGGTCAGCCTGATTGGTTTAAGTGAGTAGCGCTGTGATAGATAGACACAGCGCTATTTTTATTTTCTGGACAAGGAGGTGCTAACGCCGCCATATTAAATCGTCAGGGCTGGTAACCCAACAAGATTTGGTAACATTGTAACTGTAGATTTAGTAGACATATCAGAAGGAGATACCTATGGCTATTGGAGGATTTGCTAACAAAATTGCCTGGATAGATTTAACCAATGGCAGCATTGAATATAAAGGCGTGGCTGAAGAAGACGCCAAAAAATATATTGGGGCGCGCGGCCTGGGCGTAAAATATGTTTTTGATAATGGCCCTCAGGTTGAACCTTTCTCACCCGACAACATTCTGTGTGTGATGAACGGCCCGCTTACCGGCACCGACGTCAATATGAGCGGTCGCCTCTGTGTCGTTACCAAATCACCGCTGACCGGCACGGTAACCGACAGCCACATGGGCGGCTGGACTGCGGCCAAGCTAAAGTGGGCCGGCTTTGACGGGCTGGTCTTCAAGGGCAAGTCGGCCAAACCGGTCTACGCCTACGTTGAAAACGGCCAGGTCAGCCTGCATGATGCCGCGGATGTCTGGGGTAAAGGAGTTCACGAGACCCTGGATATTCTCTGCTCGCGCCACGGTGGTAAGGAAAAGGGCGGCAAAGGCGCCGTGGACGGCATGGCCATCGGCCCGGCCGGCGAAAATCTGGTCCGATTTGCCTGTTGGATTAATGTCGATGACCGGGCCTCCGGTCGGGGCGGCACCGGCGCCGTGGCCGGCAGCAAGAATCTGAAGGCCATCATCATCAAGAGCGACAAATCGGGCAAACCCCAGCCGGCCAACAAAGCGGCTGACAAAGAGGCCCGTAAAGTGGCCTTGAACGCCATCATGGCCGAAGAAAACATCACCTCCCCGCGCAAGGGCGGCCTGAGCGTTTACGGCACCAACGTCCTGACCAACATCTGCGAAAGCATCGGCGCTTACCCCACCAATAATTCTCAATTTACCGCGTTTGGGCCTGAGCGATCCGAGAAGAACTCGGGTGAGTACGTCCGGGAACACATCCTGGTCGATGAACCGACCTGCCATGCCTGCCCGGTGGCCTGCAAGAAGGAGGTCGAAGTCAAAGAAGGTCCCTTCAAGGTTCACATGGAGAGCGTTGAGTATGAACCGGCCTGGTCGCTGGGGGCCAACTGTGGCAACGACGACATCAATGCTGTGGCCTACATCATCGATCTGGCCAATGATTTTGGTTATGACGCCATCGAAATTGGTCAAGCTCTGGCCGTGTATATGGAAGCCAGCCAGCGCGGCTACACCGACGGCGATGGCAAGCTGGAGTGGGGCGACACTCACGGTATGGTCGAGACAGCGCGCAAGATTGCCTTCCGCCAAGGTGTGGGCGACAAACTGGCCGAAGGGCCGGCCAGGGCTGCCGCCGCCTGGGGCCATCCTGAAATTTCGATGTCGGTCAAAGGCCAATCGATTCCGGCCTACGACCCGCGCGGCTTGAAGGGCATGGGCATTGCCTACGCCACCAGCAACCGCGGCGCCTGCCACCTGCGGGCCTACACCCCGGCGGCCGAATTAGGGGTAATGCCGTTTGGCTCCCTTAAGGTTGATCCGCTGGCCTGGGAAGGTAAAGGTGGGTTGACCAAAGTATTCCAGGATGTGCATGCCGTGTCTGACTCGTTCGACCTGTGCAAATTCTCCGCCTTTGCCGAAGGGATGGATGAGTACACGGCCCAGTTCAACGCCGTCACCGGCCTGAACTACAGCACGGAAGAACTGCTCAAATGCGGCGAACGGATCTACAACCTGGAGCGCTACTACAACAACCTGGCCGGTTTCGGTGAAGGCTCGGACTACCTGCCCAAGCGCTTCCTGGAAGAACCCAGCACCATGCCTGGTTCTGAAGGTCATGTCAGCGAACTGCCCCAAATGCTTGAGGAATATTACAAAGAGCGGGGTTGGGTCAACGGCGTGGTGCCTGAAGCCAAGCTGAAGGAGCTAGGGATTCTTTAAGCTGCTACTCCCTCTTTCCCAAACTTCGTTAAAAAGCAGAAACCCGGTGTTTTCAAAACACCGGGTTTTTTTGATTATGGTTGTTGAGTTTTGCCTACCGTCCGGGTGGGAAGATGCTCAGTTCGTCGCCCGGAGAAATAACCACCTGAGTCCCGCCAATGTAACGGAGTTCCTTGCCGTTCAAGAGCACCCGCCAATTGGGTTTAACCTGGTAGACTTTGTGGGGCACAAACCAGGGCGTACCACTGGTATCGACGCGCTCGCCGCCGACCCAGGTGAGCTGCAGGGCCTCAGTCCGAGCCTGAGGGAAGTAGTTGAAGAACTTCTGCAGAGCCGTTTCCGCCCGGGCGCCTTCCGGCACAGCCAACGTCAACTGCTGCCGGCCGGTGATCGTCCGCATTCGGGCAAACAGCGACACCCTGATCGAATAATCGCCGCTATCCAAAGCCAAAGCCGAGTGATAACCGCTGAGCATCATCTGCAAATGCATGGTCAGAACTTTGTGCCAGGCCGCCAGAGCAGTGGGCACAATCTCCGCCCCGGGCATCTCTTCGGTTAGAAAGCGGGCAAAGGTGGCATTGACCAGGCTGATAGCGCCATTGACGTACAGCTCCGGCACGTGGGTTTGGCGGGGACCATGACCGGCGTGTATCTGGCCGGCCCGGAAGAGGTAGCGGGCAAAATCATCGCTCAAGTCCAGGCCAAGCGTCCGGGCCAGCCAGACCGTAAAAAAACGACGGCGCTCGACCAGGTGTTCCTCATCCACCCCTCGCTCCCAGCCCAAAATGGCCGCCGTCTCCCGGTCGTGCAGCAGATATTCATAGTTGCCGACTACCAATTCGTGACCGCGCTTGAACAATGGCTCAACGGTGGCCAACATGGCCTCGATATCGGTCGGCCCCAGGTTGAGAAATTCGCGCAACCGCTGCCATTCTTCCTCGGGCGCGGGCGTCAAATTGGCAATTTCTCCCTCGGCGGATTTGCTGTTACTGCCGTTTAGCTTCACCAAGTTATCCATCAATTACCTCCCTGACCAAAAAATCACTTTAAAACTATAGCCGAACCACCTCGCCCTGTCTGCGACTTTTGTCACAGCCGCCTAAATCCCTTAAAAAGAAAAGACGACAGCCGGGCAACCGCCCCTCTCTCGTCTTGAAAGGTTCGATTTGATTGGATTTAACCGCCGCCGCGCAAGGCTTTCAAATTGAGCTTGTCCATCAGGGATGCAACAACGGCCTCCTCCCCCATTATGTCCACTTCTATTCGACCCGACACCAACGAGCCAATCCTAACCGGCTCACACTTGCACACGCTCGCTCGCCAGCCCTGGCCCGCCAACACATTCTCTTCGATCTCGACGCCGCCCAGATCGATCAAATATTTTTTCATCAGCCAGAGTGGGACGCAGTAAAGGTATTTCAAGATTGTCCCCCCCCGACTGGAGGGAAGATGCGAACCACGTCATTGGCGGTGATTACGGTATCGTCACCCTGCAAGAAACGGGCATCGCGGCCGTTAATCAAAACATGGACGGCAGAATGCATGTCGCCATTACTTTTGTAAAACTCGGAGCGCAACCCCGGATATTGGACCAGGATGGCTTGCAGCATTTCGGCAACTGTCAGCTCGGTGAAGCCGTCCAGGTGGATACTTTTGCCCCCGACAATATCGCGCAGCGTAGCGTATACTTTGATTTCCATACAATCATTCCCCCCACTGATTAAGAATTACGGCTTGTTTTCGATTTGCTGATGAATATTTTAAGGGACTGTTTGAAAAAAGCAACTGGCTCACCTTTGATTTGGCAGATCAACGAAAGTCTATGGCTAAAGTTCTGATTATCGACAAAAGTGATATAATAGCCGGGTGTGGACAATTCGCAGGGCAAAGATGTGAAACTCAATATTCATCCCTCAGCATTCATCAGCCGTCATTTGCCAGCCATCCTAATTGGATTAGCCTTTATTGGCCTGGCCATCATCTACAGCCTGGTTACCCCCCCTTTTGAAGCCGGCGACGAGTCGCGCCATTACGCTGTGGTCAAATATATGGCCGATACCGGCCGGCTGCCGGTGCAGCAGCCGGGTGAGGCCCAACTCCACTGGAGCCACGAAGGCAACCAACCGCCGCTCTACTACGCCCTGGCCGCGGCGCTAACCTTTTGGATCGATACCGGCGACTGGAACGATGTGTACTGGTACAATCCCCACACCACTATCGGTAATCCCCTCCGGCCAGACAATAAGAATATTACTATTCACCCGCCAGGTGAGGCATGGCCCTGGCGCAAGCACGTCCTGGCCGTGCATTTGATCCGCTTTCTTTCAATTGGGATGGCTACGGTGACTGTTCTCACGGCTTACGCCATCGCCCTGAATTTGTTCACCGGCAATCGCTGGCTGGCCGCCGGGGCGATGGCCATCACCGCCTTTAACCCGATGTTCATTTTTATCTCGGCCTCGGTCAACAATGACAATGCCGTGATTATGTTTGTTACGTTGGCCCTGTGGCTGATGACGCAGGTGGCAGGTGGCAGGGCGCAGGTGGCAGGGCGCAGGTGGCAGGTGGCTGCATTGCTTGGACTGTTGATTGGGCTGGGCGCGCTGAGTAAACTGTATGCGCTCGGTCTGATCCCGTTGGCAGTTGTGTTTCTATTCTGGCTGGCCTATCAAACCGACCGCCGGCCCATTCGCCAGGCTCAGGGCGGGCCGCTGACCCATTCGTCAAGCTCAGGGCAGGCCGCCGACCACTCCGAAGTTCATACCATTGATTCCTCGCTCCTTGCTCCACGTTTCTCGCTCTCCGCTCTCCGCTCCTCGCTCTCCGCTCCTCGCGTCTGGCGTCACTTCCTGAGCTGGACTTTGCTGATGCTGGTTGTCAGCCTGATTGTGGCCGGCTGGTTCTACATACGCAACGCCGGGTTATATGGCGGCGACCTGCTGGCTTTGCAGGTGATGCGCGATACCGCCGGACAACGGACTGAAGCTCCCAGCCTGGCCACCCTCCGGGCCGAGTTCGAGGGCTTTCGCATCGCTTACTGGGCTCTCTTCGGCGGGGTCAACATCCTGGCCGCCCCCTGGATATACACCGTGCTGGATTGGATCTCGCTGATCGCCGCCGGCGGCGTTATTGCCTTCATCATCCGATTGACGATTGACGATTTACGACACTTGCGCCGGAGCGCAGCGCAGGTGTTTACGATTTACGATTT
>CAYZHI010000054.1:0-13547 GCA_964477335.1 uncultured Caldilineaceae bacterium
GCACCCGGTAGTTCATAGGCAAGATATAGGTGTGCTCGACCTGCGAACCGGTAGCCGTGGTGCGATCGCCGAAATCCCATTCATAACTAACAATAGGGTTACTGGCCGTAGTGCCGGTGGCGTCAAAAAAGACGGGCTGGCCCACTTCGGCCGGCGCCGGCGAGATGACAAAATTAACCTGCGGCGGCTGGTTGGCCTGGTCGGCCGGGTTGACTTGAATACCCTTGTTAGCGTACCCCTTCTGGCCGGTATTGTCGGTCACAGTCAGGGTGACATAGTAGGGTTGGCCGGGGGTGGTGTAGGTATGGTCAACCACCGGCCCGCTGCCGGTCGTGCCGTCGCCAAAGTCCCACTCAAAAGCGGTCAGGGCGCTGTCGCCGGCTGACTGGCTGCCGTCAAACGTAACTTGCTGGTTGACCACTGCCGTATCAGGAGCAGTGATGACCGCTTGCGGCGGGTTTTGCGGTTGGGGTTGAGTGATGGCTACCTGGATTTGATCGACCCCTTCGAGGCCGGTCTGGTCGGTCATGCGCAGGCTAACCTGGTAAGTACCCGCCTGGCTGTAGGCATGCTGTACTAACTGAACGCTGGTACGGTTAACATCGCTGGCGCTCCACTCAAACGTCGTACCGTCCCCCAGGTCCCAAATGATGCGCGCAATCGGATTATAGATGACCGAATTGCTGGCATCAAAGGTGATGGATTGGCCGACCTCAGCCTGGGCCGGGTTGGCGTTGATTTTGGGTTCGGGCGGGGACGGCTGAGGCGAAACCCTGAGATTGTGGGTGGCGCTGTTGCTCTGGCCGTTCTGATCGGTCAAGGTTAGCCGGACCACGTAGGTGTCACTCGGCGCAGCATAAACGTGGCTGACCACTTTGCCGGTGGCTTCCGGACTGCCATCGCCAAAATTCCAGACATAGTTCTGCTCATCGACCGGCACATCCGACGTGGAGGCGCTGCCGTCAAAGGTCACCGTTTCACCCACTCGGGCCTCAGTTGGCGCGCTGATAATCGGGTTAGGCAGACTGGGCGCGTCGACTACCTGGATTTGATGGGTGGCGCTGTTGGTTCGGCCATCCCGGTCGGTGACGGTTAGCGTAACATTGAAAACGCCGACCCGGTCGTACACATGGCGAATAGTGACAGCATTGGCCGTGGTCCCATCGCCAAAATTCCATTCGTAGCTGATCAGGTCAGCAGCCGGGGTAGAGGCGCTGCCGTCAAAAGTAACCTCCTGGCCGCGTTGGACTGAACCGGGCGCAGAGATACGGGCAATCGGGGCGGTTGAGGGGTCCAGCCGGCTGTCGATCCGAATCTGCTGGCTGGCGCTGCTACGCAGGCCGTTTTCGGCTACCACGGTCAACAGCACGGTATAAGTACCGGCCCGATTGTAAGTATGATTGACCGTGCGGCCCGAGGCGGTGGAACCATCTCCAAAACTCCAATCATATCGCCTGATTGGGCTTAAGGAAAAGCTCCGGCTACCGTCAAAAGTGACCGAGTCGCCTTCTCTGGCCGTGGTCGGTCCATCGATCACCGCCAGCGGCGGGGTGGTGTCATCAGGATTCTCTTTGATCCTGATCGTCACTCTGGTGCTGTCTCTCAAGCCAATCTGGTCGGTGACCTCAAGGCTAACCCTGTATTCACCCGGCCGGTCGTAGGTATGGCTGACTCTCGAGCCTTCGGCGCGACTGCCGTCGCCAAAGTCCCAGCGATATCTGACGATATCGTGATCGCCCCGGCGGGAGCTTCTGCCATCGAATTCAACCGCCATTCTAGCGATCCCTTCCGACGGGCTTCTGATTACAGCCGTAGGGGGATTAGCCGGCTGGTCTTGTCGCCACCAGGAGAAGTTGATAAAAGCGTCGCCGCCTCGCTCGTAATATTCCACCCGCAAGTCGCGCAGGCCGGCAGTAAACGTTCGTTGGACATCGATCCAACCGGTATCGCCATCCTGCCAGCGATCGATGATGAGGTCATTGCCGGCCCAAACCCGGATGCCGTCGTCGGAGCGCACTCGGAAAGCGTAGTTGGCGTTCTCAAAGAAGAACTGGCGCAGCCAGCGCACCGAGAAATTATCGACCGGCACAATGCCCGGCGCGGGCGAGCCGGAACCCCAGTTGTAGTTGATACTCGGTTCATTGCGGACCAGCACCGGGTTACCCTGCAGGTTGACGTTGTTGAAATATTCGGTACGCCAATCCGGGAAAGGATCAACCCGCTGCCAGGAGAGGATAGAGACCGCGCCGAGGGTATGCTCAAAATATTCCATCCGAATCGAATGCGGGCCGGCCTCCAGGAAGATATCAGCGGCAAAGGTGGTGGGCGATTGAATCTGCCACTGGTTAATCAGGAGCGCGCCGTCGACCCACAGCCGGACTCCATCGTCAACACGGGCGAAGAAACGATAGGTGCCGGCTTCAAAATTGAGGGTACGCGTCCAGCGGACCGAAAAGAAGTCGACCGGGATACTGGCATCGGGTGAGCCTAAGCCCCAGTCAAAACTGATGAGCGGATCATTGCGGACGAAGACCGGCGGGCCGGTCAGGTTTTCGTTACTGAAATATTCGCCCAGCCAGTCCGGGAACTGTTCACCAGGAGAGGGGGTAGGGGTTGGCGGCGGCGGGGGGGGGGGCGGCGGCGCGGCCACCACCGGCACATTACCGATATTTTCGGCCGAGGCAAAAGCAGCCGACACCCAGCCAACCCCACCGGGAGCGCCAGGGAACTTGATCTGCCACCAGGTGGCGTCGGCGTTGCGGCCGGTGATCTCGGCCTGTTGGCCCTGCAATAACACCCCCAGAATATCGAAATTGGTGCCCGGCCCCTTGCGCACATTGACATTGGCCGTAGCCGTGAGTTGGGCGACTGTGGCCGGCGGCGGGGGCGGCGTGCCGGTGGGCTGCACCACCACAACGATGGCCGCGGCAATCGGCGTCACCGGCGTGAAGTCGCTGGGGGTGCTGATGTTCAACATGGCTTGGGCCGCGGCGCTGCGATCATCAGTTTCGGCTCGCACCGGCACCGGGCTTTCATCCAGCCAGCGGGGGTCCGACGGGACGATGATGTCAACCGCAAAGTTGCCGCTTTGATCGGCCAGGGCGCTGTTGACCGCAAAACTGGGTGGGTTGGACGGAACCAGAGAGATGACCACACGGGCGCCGGCCGGCCAACCTGCTCCTTGCACCTTGACCGTAGTACCGGGTACGGCGGTTGATGGGTTCAACAAAATCGTTGGATTGGCTGCTGCTCCGGTTGGCCCGGCGTCGACGTCGCCAACATCAGGCAGCGGCGTAGCAGCCGCTTCGGGCGGAGCAGGGGTAGCAGCCGCCGCGACCGAAGTTTGAACCGGGGTTGTAGCCTGGCCTCGTTCAGCCTCAAAGAAAAAGACGCCGCCCAAAAATAAAGCCAGAGCGCCGGCGCCCACACATAGCAAGACCACAACTCCCAGCAGGGCTAACTCCAGGTTAGACCATCCCCCAAAAAGTCCTTTTTTCTGTTGCATAAGCTCTCCTATATTTCAGGTTCTATCTCTGATGACCTATGACAAAAGGTGTTTGCAGCAAGACGATGGAAGCAAAATTGTCAAGAAAGACTATAGGCGCAACTCCTCCTTGTGGCGATGCACGTAAAGATGGGGGGGCTACCGTTAGATCGAGCAGGTCACCCTAAATATATCTATATTTTGTATATATTTTGAAAATGTACGCCGACATTATATAGGCAATTACTTTTCAGGCAAATCAAGCTTACTTGTTGAAGTAGGGCAACTAAGGGTGAACGGTGGGATAGGGGTGGTGGGCCAAGTAGGATGAATGTAACCTATTATTATACGCAGATTATCGAAACAACTTCAACAGCCGGCAAACTCAAAAAAATTACCAGATTGTCCCCAGCCAAAAGGCCGCTGCGAGAAGAATGATGAGAACGATGATTATAACCATAATCACCACCAAGCCCGTAGGTTTGCTGACATCGCCGGTAAACTGAGCGGCCAATTGCCGCTGCTGGGCAACTCGCTTCAACCGGCCGCGCACGGTAGCCAACAAATCTTCCGGTGAGAAAGGTTTGGTGAGATAGTCATCGGCGCCTAATTCTTTGCCAAAGCGGACATCGACCTCGTCGGATTTGGCCGTAAGGAAAATGAAGGGGAGATGATTGAGGTAGGGATTGGCCCGCACTTGCTCATAGAAGGCATAACCGTCCAGCACCGGCATCATAATGTCGGCCAGAATCAGGTCAGGCAAATGGTCTGGCCTACCACTTACCTGCGCTCGATCCCGCCGAAAAACCGCCAACAATCGATCGAGCGCCTCTTGCCCGTTCGTCGCCGTCCAGACCCGATAACCTTCCATTTCCAGGGTTAACTTGACACCCTCAAGAAATTCCAGGTTATCATCGACGACCAGGATAAGGGGTTGTTCCACCTGCTCCTGAGGTAATCCAGTGGACATACTTTAACCTCCTGTACTGCTGGCCGCAGGCAGAGCAGGCAGAGTGACGCTGAAGGTACTACCCTGGCCAGGAGTACTTTCCAATTCAACCGTACCACCGTAGGCATTGATGACCTCTTTAACAATGGCCAGCCCCAAACCGGTTCCGGGAATAGTATGGGCGGGGTCAACCCGATAGAAACGCTCGAATATCTGGGTCTGCTGGTCGGGAGAAATCCCAGGACCGGTATCGCTAACCTGAAATTTGGCCCCGGTTTGACCATCGTCGCCTATCGCCAGGCCGGCCTGAAGCTGCACCGATCCACCGGCCGGGGTATATTTAATGGCATTATCGATCAGATTGCGGATAACCTGGCCCACCTGGTCCGGGTTAGCCGCGATGATGATAGTTTCCGCCGGCCGGCGCCAGGTTAAGTGGATTTGTTTGGCCTCGGCCAGCGGGCGCAAATCCCGACTGACCTGCTCGATTAGCTCGCCCAAATCCACCATCTGACGCATAGCATCGGTGAGACCGATATCAAGCCGAGACAGGGCCAGGATATCCTCAATCAACTGGGCCAAATGTTCTGTTTGCTTTTGAATTGAACGGAGCAGTTCGGCTCGCTTCTGGGCAGGTAGACGGTCGAAATATTTTAGCAGGTTGCCGGTGTGGAGCTGGATCAGTGATAGGGGCGTCTTAAGTTCATGGGTGACCCCGCTCATAAAACGGGCCTTCATCCGTTCCACTTCTTTGAGCGCGGTCAAGTCACGCAAGGTCACAACCGTGCCAATCACCTGCCCGGCCTCATTACGGACTTTGGCCGCATGGGCCTGAATCGACCGGAAGGGTTCGGTGGGACTGGTCGGTAGATCAACCAGAGCGATTGTAGACGGTTCTTGACCACCGGCCAGTTCAGCGATCGACCGCCACAAGGGATTCCGGAGTCTGGCGGGACTGATCGGTTGCCCGGCCACCTCGGTCAGGCAAAAATCGAGCATCTTTTCAGCCACTTCATTGGCAGTTAGAATACGGTTTTGGCCATCCAGCACCAGCAGGCCGTCGGCGATACTACTGAGAATAGCGTCGGTCTTTTCTTTCTCTTCAGCCAGTTCGCGCGTGCGGGCAACCACTTTTTGTTCCAAATCATGGCTGAACTCCTGGACTTCGTTAAATAAGCGGGCGTTTTCCACGGCAATCGCCACAGAACTGGTAATGGGGCCGGCCAGACGTAGGTCGTTCTCATCGAACCAGTCCGGCTTGTGGTGGAGCGCTTGCATAACCCCAACGATCTCATCCTTGACCTGCACGGGCATTGACAACATCGACCTGGGCTGGTAATGGCTGATTCTGGCGACCTCCGGGTAATGCTTGTCATCTTTGGATAAGTCAGACGCCAGGTAGATGTCGCCGGTTTGGGCTACAAATCCGGCGATGCCGTAATGCATAGGCATGCGATAACCGGTGATGATTTCAGCCCCAACGCCGGAGGCGGCGATTAATTCCAACATCCGGTCGGCCCGGTTGACCAACCACAGTGAAGACGCATCAGCCTGAAGCGATTGCCGGACCAGCTTGGTAGTCTGCTGAAGGGTCTGTTTCAAATCCAGGTTTGAGGTTAAAGCGCGCCCGATATCATTGAGGGCAATCAAATCATCTACCAGCGCCTGCGCACCCTCGAGCAGGCGGGTATTTTCTACGGCTACGGCAATAAGCCCGGCGGCTGACTCAAGCAGAACTTGCTCGGCCTCGTCAATGGTACGCTGTTCATGATCAATGATCAGAATCGCGCCGATGGTTTGATCTTTACTGACCATCGGGGTGTAATGGATCACGGCCAATTCCGGTAACGCTAACGCCGAACCCAGGATAAGCTGTTGGCTGTTTAAGAGTTTCAGAACTTTGGCTATTACTTCGGCCCTGATGACCTCATTGGGAGCAGTCGCCAGTGAATTCACTTCAACCGGCAGAGACAGATGGCCGCCATTGGGCGAGGCCAGACTCAGCAGCAACTCCTGTCTATCCTGGTTGAACACAAGCAAAGACACGGCTTTGGCGTCAAGCAGTTGGGACAACTTATGCATTGAGGAAGAAAAAATCTCGCGCACATCCAACGACGAATTTACTGCCAGGGCCAACTCATTAAGCCAGGCCAGGCCCTTATTGCGCTGGGCCAGCAGGCGAGCCTGGCGCAGAGTTTCGGCTTCGGCCCGTTTCAACCGCAATACCGCCTCCACCCGCGACATAAATTCATCACGTACAAAGGGGCGGTAGATGTAGTCATCAGCCCCCATTTTTAGCCCTTCGGTAACCTCTCTGGAACTGCGGTGGTGGGCCGTAACCAGGATCACCCCGATGTTAGCGGTCTGGGCGTCGGCCTTAAGCGCGGCCAACAACTCAAAACCACTCATCCGGGGCATCATGATGTCGCTAATGATGAGGATCGGTAACTCGGTTTTGGCCTTGACCAGCGCTTCCTCGGCGCTGGAGGCCAAACTCAAAGTGAACTCGCTGTTTCGAAACAAATATTCGATCAAGAACAAATTTTCTTTGACATCGTCAACAACCAGTATCTTGTTCAGATCGAGATCGGCGGCGGGCCGTTTGGCCGGGACAGATTGATCAACCATAAGCAGTTTCTTCGAAAAAATCCCCGTAAATTATTGCTGGTTTCGCTCACAGTATAACACGCAATCTTTCAACTCTACAAGCGTCGCCCGTGAAATCCGAACTCAACTTTCATTATTCTCTAAACTAAATACAATATCTTTACTTCAGCCTGAATAACTGCCACAGTTGACGGGCTGGTAGACCAATCACTATCGACAAATAGGTAGAATTTGAGTGGGCAACATGATGCAAAATCGGCTGGGTCTCTCCGAATTTACGCTGAGCCACTTCTTTGAGCGGGTAGTTGAAAAATATGGTCCCAATCCAGCCCTGGCTTTGATTGGTCAGGAGCCGCTCACCTACACTGAACTTGGTGAGCACGTGGCCTCAGTGAGACAAAATTTACGGCAGCTTGGCTTGAGGAAAAATGATAAAGTGGCGATTTTGGGACAAGGTTCACCCAACTGGGCCATCGCTTACCTGGCCATTACCACGATGGGGGCGGTGGCGGTGCCGATCATGGACGAGTTTCCGGAGGTCGACATTGAGCACATTCTCTGCCATTGCGATGCAAGCGCCATCTTCATTGACGGGACGCTTTACCAGAGTTTGAACGTACCCTCACTGGAACAGATTGCCATCATCCTCAACCTCGATGATCTATCATTACTGAGCGACGAGCCGGCCACGCCGAGCCGCTGGAACATTCCCGGCCGGATCAAACAATCATGGAGCCAGTCAGACGAGGAAATCGAGCCAATTGAGGCAGATGATCTGGCTGAAATATTGTATACCTCCGGGACGACCGGCCACTCCAAAGGGGTTATGCTGACCCACAAAAACCTGGTCACCAACCTGATGGTGGGACCGGATATTTTAGGGTTTATTGACGAGGAGAGCATACTGCTGGGTATTTTGCCGCTGGCTCACGCCTTCGGCTTGATTACCACCCTCCTGGCGCCCCTTTATGCCGGGGCGTCGGTCTATTACCTGGATAAGAAGCCCTCTCCTAAAATTTTACTCAAAGCCATGCAGCAGGTTCGACCCACGGTTATCGGCGCAGTGCCGCTGGTGTTTGAAAAAATCTACCACCGCCAGGTCTTACCAACGATTACCCAAAAGCCCCTCCTGCACGCGCTGGCCAGATTTTCGCCAACCAGGAAGTTGCTGTATCGCATCATCGGCCGCAAAGTTATGCAAGCTTTTGGCGGTCGATTGGAAGGCATCTTTATTGGCGGAGCCAGCCTCAATTACGAGATCGAGGTTTTTATGAAAGCGGGCCGTATCCCCTACGTGTGCGGCTACGGCCTCAGCGAGTGCGCCCCGATTGTCACCGCCTCGACGATCGAGGAGGGCCGGATCGGCTCGGTCGGCTATGCTATCCCAGGCGTGTCGCTCAAAATCGCCGACTCCGATCCGGCCACAGGGATCGGCGAAATATGGGTCAAAGGGCCAAACGTGATGCAAGGTTACTACAAAAATGAGGCGGAAACAGTCAAGGTGTTTACCGACGATTGCTGGCTGATTACCGGGGATCGGGGTTACCTGGACAAGGACCGTTTCTTATACATCAAAGGACGTTCCAAAAACGTCATCATCGGCCCCTCGGGCGAAAATATCTACCCCGAGGTGATCGAAGACAAGCTCAAAGAGTCGTTGTATGTTGAAGAGGCGTTAGTGTATGAGCTGGACAACCAACTGGTGGCCCGGATTTATCCCGATTACAATTACATTCAGAGCCTGGCCAACAACAAAGACGAAAGCAGTATTGCCGCCAACATCGTCGACATCCTGGAACAGGTGCGGCAAGAGGTCAACACCAGGCTGCCGGCCTTCTCCCGTATCCAGCGGGTCATCGAACAGCCGGCCCCGTTTATCAAAACGCCGACCAAAAAGATCAAGCGGGCCGAGTACGTACCGGGTTATCTGAATTCCAACAAAAGGGACGAGAGTTAGGTCATTTCATCTTACCAGCGCTGGTGAACCTGCGGCCTGATCATCTCGTCGTAAATCGCCCGGACCTGGGCCATTGTCTCCTCACTCAGCGGGGGTAAGTCGGCGGCCATGGCGTTGTCGATGGCCTGCTGGCGATTCTTGGCCCCGGGAATGGTGCAACTGACCGCATCGAACATCAAAATCCAGCGCAAGGCAAACTGAGCCATCGTGGCGCCCAACGGCAGAAGTTTGCGCAGCCGCCCGGCAGCTTCCAGGCCAATCTCAAAATCTACCCCGGAAAAAGTCTCGCCCACGTCAAAGGCCTGGCCCTGGCGGTTGAAATTGCGGTGGTCGTCCTGGGGAAAGGAGGTGTTGCGAGTCATCTTGCCGGTGAGCAACCCGCTCGACAGCGGCACACGGGCCAAAATAGCCACCTGTTTCTTTTTGGCCAGGTCAAAAAACAGGTCGGCCGGTCGCTGCCGGAACATGTTGAAGATAATCTGCACACTTTGCACATTGGGGTACTCGATGGCTTTGATGGCCTCTTCCACTTTTTCCACACTCACCCCATAGTAGCGGATCTTGCCCTGTTGGACCAGATCATCAAGAATCCCGAAAACTTCAGGCATATAATAAACATCCGTAGGCGGGCAGTGGAGTTGGACCAGGTCAATCGTTTTGACCCCCAGATTCTTCAAACTGCGCTCAATAAAAGCCGTCAGGTTTTTGCGGTTGTAGCCTTCGGCCACATGCGGATTGAGGCGACGGCCGGCTTTGGTAATGACATATACCTCCTCGGATCGCTCCTTGAGCGCCTGGGCAATCAAACGCTCGCTGCGGCCATCACCATAAACGTCGGCCGTATCAATCAGGTTGACCCCGTGGTCAATGGCCGCGTGCAGAGCATCCAGAGCGTCAGTTTCACTAACCTGACCCCAACTACCGCCAATGGCCCATGCCCCAAAACTAACTTCCGATACTTGCCAGCCAGTACGACCAAAAGCTCGATATTTCATAGTTATCCTCCACTGTGACAGAAATATAAAAAATTGATGAAATAGGTAAGTTATTTAGAACCACCACAACCGCAACTTCGGCTGTAGCGATAGCCAACACATAAAGAACGGAGGTGGCCGGAGACAAATAGGGTAATAGCAGCCGGGCAAAGATAAAGTGCAAGCTATCGACAACCAGCAGACTCGCCACTACCAACGGCGCATTGTCAATAAACCGGGGATGGGCCGCCACGACCAATGGCTCATTGCTCATAACTTGCCATGCTTTCTGCTTCGCTGCCCTGATTGAGACTGAAACAATGATAACATAACTCTACCCATTGAGCCAAAAACCTATTTGACAGCGCCCCCCAACTGTGTTAGACTGCTACTAATTCCACTGTTCAGCCAACCAGCAATGAAAATAATTGTCAACGTGCAACTGAGGAGCCCGCGTCGTCAGCCAGACCCTATGTCTGGATAGTTGGCGTTGGGACAGGTATCAAAGGCAGTTTGGCCGACTCCAGACCCCAGGAGTCGGCTTTTTTGTTAGGGAGAAAACGATGATCAGCGTAGGTGTTTTTGGCGCAACCGGCTATACCGGTTTTGAAACCATCAAGCTTATCCGCAACCACCCGGAGATGGAGTTACTGTTTGCCACCTCAGAAAGCTCCAGCGGCCAAACCCTGAGCGACTTGTACCCGGTCCCTTGGCCGATGCCGTTGGTGGCCGCGGCCGAAGCGCCGTTAGATCAGGTGGACGCGGTTTATTGCTGCTTGCCGCACGGCGCCAGCATGCCAACCGTGGTCGCAGCCCGCCAGGCGGGGGTGCGCGTCATCGACCTTTCGGCCGACTTCCGCCTGGCCAACGCCGACCTGTACCAGAAATGGTACAATGTACCGCACGAAGCGCCCGATTTGCTCAACGAAGCGGTCTATGGCCTGCCTGAAATCAATCGGGCCGAGGTGGCCCAAACCAACCTGGTCGCCAATCCGGGCTGTTACCCCACCAGCGTGCTATTGGCCATCTTTCCGCTGCTCCGGGCCAACTTGCTGGAACCGACGGCGCCGATCATCGCCGATTGCAAGAGCGGCGTCAGCGGGGCCGGGCGTAAAGCCACGCTCAAAACTCACTTTGTTGAGGTGAATGAGAATCTGTCACCGTACAGCATCGGTCAAGTGCATCGCCACGTACCGGAGATGGCCCAAATGATCAGCAACCTCGGCGGACCGGGCCACCGGCTCATTTTCTCACCCCATCTCGTACCGATTAGCCGGGGTATGCTGTCAACCGTTTACGTGACCCTGGCCGATGACCTGTCGGCCGAGGCCGCCCAGAATCTTTTTGCCGCTGCTTACGCCCACGAGCCGCTGGTCTGGCTGCTGCCGCCCGGCCAACTGGCCTCGATGGCCCACACCCAAAACAGTAACCGCTGCGCCATCTCGGTAACGCCAGTCAGTCCGCGGCAGCTCATCCTCTGCTCGTCGATTGATAATCTGGGCAAAGGCGCGGCCGGCCAGGCGGTGCAAAATTTCAACGTGATGTTTGGACTGGCCGAAACGGCCGGACTGTTGTAAGTTATCAGTTATCAGTTATCAGTTGTCAGTTGTCAGTTGTCAGTTATCAGTTGTCAGTTATCAGTTGTCGGTAATCAGTTGAACTGTTCACTGATTACTGTTCACTGATTACTGTTCACTGATCACTATTCACTGATCACTGAACACTTCATAGGAGAAAACTATGCTCGTCATCAAAATTGGGGGCAATGAACTGGATGACCCCACCTTTGTCGATCAGATCGGCCAGGCAATTGCCGCTCTGCCCGAACCACCGATTCTGGTCCACGGCGGCGGCAAGGAAATCCGGGAGCTGCAAAAACGGCTGGGGGTTGAGCCGCAGTATATCGACGGTCTGCGGGTGACCGACGCCGAATCGCTGTCGATTGTCAAGATGGTCCTGGCCGGCCGGATCAATAAACAGTTGGTTGCTTCACTGTTACTGGCCGGGGTCGATGCCTTTGGCATGTCGGGGGTGGATCGCAGCTCGATCAAAGCCGAGAAGTTGCAACATCCTGGCGGCGATTTGGGCCAGGTTGGCCGCATTGTGGAGGTGCGGATTGAAGTGTTTCGCCGGCTGCTGGAGGATGGGGTCACCCCGGTACTCTCGCCGATCTGTTACGGCCCGGACGGCAGTATCTTCAACGTCAACGCCGACCACGTGGCCCAGGCCGTGGCCCGGGCTATGCAAGCCGACACCCTGGTTTTTGTGTCCAACGTGCCGGGCGTGCTGCAAGAGGGCCAACTGCTGCCCCACCTGACCGGCCGGGAAGTCGAACAGCTCATTGAGGCCAGAGTCATTATTGACGGCATGATCCCCAAGGTACGCTCGGCGCTGGAGGCGGTCAACGGCGGCGTGACGGCAGTCAAAATTACCAACCTGGCCGGTTTGAAAGCGGGTACCGGCACTGTTATCGTAGCAGATAGATAAATTTTAGACTCGAGACCGCCGACCGTAGATCAACGACCGCTGAAAAAGCTCAAGCTTTTGGCGATCAGCCGTCAGCGGTCGGCGGTCACGCCACCAAGAAGCCCGTCAATTTTGAAACGGATACGTTAACAAGCATTCTTGACTTGAAAGGTAAATCTGATGATCAACACTCAAGACATCATTGCCCTGGAACAGCAGTACATGTTGCAAATTTACCGCCGGCCGGAGCTTGTCTTTGAGCGAGGCGAGGGCGTCTGGCTCTACGACGCCGCTGGGCGCCAATATCTCGACGCCGGCAGCGGGATTGCCGTCAATGCGCTGGGTTACCAGCACCCGGCCATCATCGAGGCCATCCGGGAGAGCGCAGCCGGGCTGCTGCATGTTTCGAACCTTTATTACACGATGCCGCAAGCTCTGCTGGCCCGCGACCTGTGCCGGGCCTCCTTTGCTGATCGAGTTTTCTTCTGCAATTCCGGCACGGAAGCCAATGAGGGCGCGCTCAAATTTGCCCGCAAATGGGCCAGGGCTAACGGCCACAGCGATAAAACGGGCATCGTGGCCTTCAGCGGCTCCTTCCACGGCCGCACGATGGGCGCGCTGGCCGTCACCGCCACCGAAAAATATCGCCAACCGTTCGAGCCGCTGATCGGCGGAGTCTCCTTTGCCGAATTCAACAATATCGACACGGCGCGCCGGGCCATCACAGGGCAGACATGCGCCGTGATTGTGGAACCGGTCCAGGGCGAGGGGGGCGTGACCCCGGCGCAACCCGACTTTTTGGCCGGCCTGCGCCGGCGATGTGACGAAGTAGGGGCGCTGCTCATCTTCGACGAAGTGCAGTGCGGTTTGGGTCGCACCGGCACGTTGTGGGCCTATGAAGGTTACGGGGTCACCCCCGACCTGCTGACCCTGGCGAAACCGCTGGCCGGCGGCCTGCCGATGGGCGCAGTGCTGCTTAAGCAAGCTGTGGCCGATGCCATGCAGGTGGGCGATCACGGCAGCACCTTTGCCGGAGGGCCGCTGGTCAGCACGGTGGCCCGGGCCGTCTTTAGCCAGATCAGCCAGCCGCAATTCCTGGCCCAAGTCAAA
>CAYZHI010000055.1:0-13439 GCA_964477335.1 uncultured Caldilineaceae bacterium
ATCGCCCTGGGGATGCAGCACGCCAACCAAAAAGTGCCAGGGCTGGTACACCGCGATCTCAAACCGGCTAACATCCTAGTGACGCACGACGCTGTTGCCAAGATCACCGATTTCGGCCTGGTGCGGTCGCTGGAATTCACCGATGTCCCCCTGCCCGGCAACGAGACTGACGTGCAGCGCGGCGATGCCCACAATCGCCTCACCCGCTTCGGCGCGATTGTCGGCACTGCCCCTTACATGTCGCCGGAGCAGTGCGAGTCGAAAGACGTGGACACGCGCTCCGACATCTATTCCTTTGGCTGCATTTTGTATGAAATGCTGTGCGGGCGGCAGGTGTTCCCGGTCAAGAAGTTTAATGCCTGGCGGCAGGCGCACATCCACGAACAGCCGGCGTTTGAGGCCGACATCCAGGCAAAACTGCCGTTGCGGTTACAGCAGTTGGTCATGGGCTGCCTGGAGAAAAACCCGCTGAACCGACCTGAAAAGTGGGGCATACTGGTAGATGAACTGGCGGCGCTGTACGAAAGCGTGACCGGCCAGAAAGCCACCCTGGAAATCACCGGACCGATGCTGAAGGTGCATGAACTGATCGACAAGGGCTACTCGCTGACCGAACTGGGACGCATGGACGAAGCCCTGGAAGCCTATGACCGAGCGATCAGCCTGCAATCAGAAAACCCGCTGGCCTGGGCGCGCAAAGGACGAGCGCTACGGCTGCTGGCGCGCTACGACGAAGCGATAGCCTGCTACGACAAGGCACTGGCGATCCAGCCGCGTTATGCTTTCGCCTGGAAGGGTAAGGGTATCGTCCTCGAACGGCTGGGGCAGAATGACGCGGCGCTAGAAGCCTACCGCAAGGCCGCCGATATCAACCCGAATGACGTATGGAACTGGTACAACCAGGCCGACGTGCTGCAATCGATGAACCGTTACGAGGATGCGCTGGCAATGCTGGAACGGGCGCTGGAAGCCGACCCGGCGCACCCGAATAGCTGGGCAAAACTCGGCCAAGTACACCGGCTGATGGGGCAGCACGAAGAAGCCGTCGAAGCCTACCAGCAAGCGATTGAACTCGAGCCCGAGTATGCCTGGGCGCACAATGGCAAAGGGCTGGCGCTCAAGGCACTGAACCGCCGCACCGAAGCGCTGGCGGCCTTCAAGCGGGCAACGCAGCTTCAGCCAGAAGAAGTGTGGCACTGGTACAACCTGACGGAAATGCTGGTGGACATGGGCCAGTACACCGATGCCGTAAACCCGGCGCAGCAGGCCACGCGCGCCGACCCCACCCACGTCTTTAGCTGGGCGAAACTCGGCCAGGTGCTGCGCTACGTCAACCGTAACGAAGAAGCGCTCGACGCCTACAACCGCGCCATCAAGCTACAGCCGGACTATAGCTGGGCGATTAACGGCAAAGGCATCGTGCTGGAACACATGGGTCGTTACGAGGAGGCGCTCGACTGCTATAAGCAGGCCGCGCAGTATGCCGACAACTATATCTGGCACTGCTGGTACAACCAGGGCAACGTGCTGGTACTGCTGGGGCGCTATAAAGAAGCGCTGCACATGCTGGAACGGGTGACGCTGGCCTCGTCGAGCAGGATATCCTGGCCGTGCAACCGAGTCGCGGTTAAGCGTAACTGGTCGCTGTATTCAAACTTGGCCCCCAGAGCTTGCAGAGCCATCACGTGGGTGTCGACCCGCCGCCGGCCAATCTGGTCGCCGCCCGGCTGGCCCAGCCTGACCTCCCCTTCGCGCGCCAGGAGCGGCCCCATCAACACCAGAGCGCCGCGCATTTTGGCAAAACGGGCCGGGTCGGGCGAAGTTTTACGGATGGTTCCGGCGCGCAGGGTGACGCTATGCTCGTCGTGCCGGGTGACTTCAACCCCCAAATCTTCGACAATTTTCAACATGGTGCGCACATCCCCGATATTGGGCAGGTTGTGCAGCGTAACCGGTTGGTCGGTCAGTAAGGCTGCGGCAATCACGGGAAAGGCGGCATTCTTGTTCCCGCTAGGGGTCACCACACCTTTGAGCGGCGCTTTTCCTTCGATTATAAATGCATCCATAGGCTTTCTATCGGTCTAATCTTACCGTCACAGATTTAAGTTTTGTTGGTTTGAACCAGAACACAGATTATATCTGGCTCTATTTTAACGTGTCTGGCAAAAGATTGCCGGGCATACTCCTGTCGTTTTACCCACGCTTAACCACAACCGTATCACCGATCTGCAGACCCAACTGGCGGGCGGCATTGCCATTGCGCACCGCAATCTCGATGTGGTCGCGGGTGCTGCCCGTGTAGGCCAATAGCTCGCCTTCTTTTACATCGGCAAAGGTATAACTAAGCGACTTTATTTCCCTGTCGCCAACAATAAAAGTGACCTGTTCCGGATTCTCTAAATCGCGTCTGGTTAAATCGAGAACAAGATTGCCAAAATGGTCGATGTGGATAATTCGACTTGCTTCAGCGGCCTGGCCGGATGTGCTTTCCTCATCAAAAAACCGGACCAGATTGATGGCCGCCGGACCCAACTTGCTCAACGGCAACCCGCCGGCGATGTGGGCTGCGGCCGGGGCAAAAATGTCCCGCCCGTGAAAGGTGGCGCTAACGCGCGCTAGTTGGTAATCGGGATTGGTTAAGGTTACTGCTTCCAGCACATTGACCCGGTGGGCCGCCAGCGCCAGGCTAAAAACGCCGTTGTCGGGTCCTACAAAAATGCCCTGACTGGTCCGCACGGCCACGGCCCGGCGTTTACTGCCGACGCCTGGATCAACGACCACGCAGTGAACGGTGTGGGGCGGATAGTAACCAAAGGCCTGGTACAGCACAAAGGCAGCGGTGCGAACCTGTTGCGGCGGAATGTTGTGAGAAATGGTCACAATGGCGGCTGTTGGGCAAATGTTCAGGATAACGCCCTGCATAGCGCCAACGTAGCCATCCTGTTGGCCAAAGTCAGTAGTTAAGGTAATGATTGGTCGAGGTTCCGGTC
The DNA here is from genome assembly GCA_964477335.1 of uncultured Caldilineaceae bacterium. GTDB lineage: Bacteria > Chloroflexota > Anaerolineae > 4572-78 > J111 > CAYNLK01. The sequence continues at coordinate 2,991 of CAYZHI010000055.1, forward strand.
GAAGTTTAACCGTCATAGGGACGCCTCCGGGGTTCTATTGTACGTCAGCCGGAGGCGAGGGGCAAAATGGACCGGATGGTTGCTGGTGTGGCTGTCTCATCTAAGACGAGACCGTGAATTTAGCCAGTTGCGCCTCATCGAGGCTGATCCCCTCCAGGTCATCAAGATGTAGGTAGCCATCCACAATCTGAATGGGGCGATTCACAATGTCCTCTTCAATTTTAAGGAAGAAACTTAACTCCGACGGATAATCGATCCCTTCCAGACCGGCAAAGATGGCCGCCCGGATTGTGCCCAGCGTTGAGCTGGCCTGCGAGCCGACCATCACCCCCTTGCCGTGCTGTTTGGCGGCTGTCAGCATTTGGTGCGACTGGTAGTAGCCGGTGCGGGCAGGTTTGATGTTAAGAATGTCAAACGTATTGAAGCGAAGTTCGCGGCTCAACGCTCGCCGGGTAAAGGCGCTGTCATCGGCAATGAGCGGCAGGATTTCGGCCTCGCGCAGCACCATTCGCTCCGGGATCATTTCCACCGGCAGCGGTTCTTCGACATACATCAGGCCGGTCTCGGCCAGCCGCCGGAGTTGGCTTTTGGCCTGGTCTGGCTGCAGACCTTCATTGGCGTCGGCGTAGAGCCACACGTCGCTGCCCTGAAATTCGGCCTGCAGCCGTTTGACTCGAGCCAGGTCGTCGGCAAAATCGCGGCCCACTTTCACTTTGAACACTCGCACGCCGCGATCGTACATGGCCCGGGCTTCGGCCAGCAAGGTGGTTGCGTCGGCGATACCCAGGATGTAAGACACTTTGATTCGGCGATTGGGCGACTTGAGCCAATCGAGTAGGCTTTGGTTGCGACTGGCGGCCAGAGCTTCGTGTAGGCAAATATCTATAGCTCCTTTAGCTGTGTGGTTGTTGGCGATGACCTCCAAGCGGCGGTTGGCTTCGGCGATGTCGACAATATCCAGACCGATGAGGGGCGGGGCCAGATGGTTGTGAATAATCGCCCGAATCGACTCGGTAGTTTCGCCGTAGATGGTCGGACGGGGCGGCGCTTCGGCCAGGCCAATGTGGCCGGTATCGGTGACCAGCCGGACTAGCACGTGTTCCAGGCTGTCCAGCCGGCCCGCTTTACCCCAACTCAAACTGCCTGCCAGCGGCAGGCGAAAGGTAATGGTCTGAATTTCAGCAATCTTGGGCATAGGTTTTTAACTCGTTACTACTCAGCCCCATGTCATTTCGAGGCCGCAGGCCGAGAAATCCCTGAGTAGGCTGATTCAAATTCAAGGCTACTTGCATAATCGCCTCGCTTTTTACCAGATGCTAGACTTTATTGCAACAGTTTCAAGGATTTCTCGCTGTCGCTCGAAATGACATGCCTGAGTGGTTACTTTTAACTCACCGAAACTCTATTGATCGTTTCTAACTGCCATTTTGGTGTCATCTACAGCCTGGAATTTGTCATTTGCGGCTGCGCCTGCCACTTGCTACCCACCTGCCAACCAGGCCGCAATCTGTTGCGCCACGACCCTGGCTGGGTATGCGGCTGTATCGACGACCAGAACCCTGCCTGGCGGAAGCGTGTTGAGCAGATAGGCGAGGGCTGCCCGGGAGTCGTAGTTGCGGCGCTCTTCCACTATAATCGAGACCTTTTTGATAACCTCAGCCGGGTCGAGTTGGGCAGTCTGACTCATGTGGGCGATTTGGCCAAGTTGTTCCGGCTTGAAGGTCATGTCAACACCGGGAATATTTTGTAGGGCTGAAAGCAGATTAGTACTGTCCTTTGTGAGCGTAATTTCCGCCGCGTCAAAGGTATCGGCCCGGTGGAGCAGGCGGCTGAGCCGCACGGTATCCGGCGCATCCAACACGATGAAACGGCCCTGGGGAAAATAGCTGCTGGCCTGCTGAACTTCCTCCAAACCGCGCAGGCCATCGAAAATCAAAGGAGGGGTAATGGCGGTAGGATCGACCGCCAGCCGGCTCAACGCATGCGCCAGACCGCCCGGATATTTGGCCCGGTAGCCGGCGGTGTACTCAAACCTGGCCAGCCGGTCGGTTACAGGTCGAGGCGTTTCACCTGCTTCTCGTTGCAACGCGGGAATAATGATTTCGTCGGTCAAAGTCCGTCGATTGGGCAGCAGGCTGAAGTTGACCTCCCTGGCAGCAAGCTGCGCCAACGTGGTGCTCTTGCCGACGCCGGTCAGACCAACCAGTATCACGAGCGGCAAGTCGGTCAATGGCTGCCACAGCGGCCGGAGAGATTGGTCCGGTTCAATGAGGTCAAGCTGATCCCAATTCAACGTATCCATCCAACTATCCACCCAACCATTTATCTAACCAACCATCCACCCATCCCTCAAATTTAACCACAACCCGGCGATATTTACAAGTGCGCTTCAGTTTTAGTTTTGCACCCACTTTCTATCCGTGCTACAATTTAAATTCAAACCGTGGTAATCGTTCATGTGCGTCCCAAAATTTGGGTAAGCACAGGAGGGCGGCGGGGATATCCCCCTGAATCCCCCTGGTTTGTCCCGATTTCCTAAAATCTGGGACGCACCCTCATCGTTCAGCCGGAGACGCAGAGCTTACTTATGCAAACGATCGTGAAAATAATGTTAACCAGCCTGGTGGCTATCGTCATCTTTGGAACCGGGGCGGGGGCGGGTTACGCCGTACGTGATTTTGTGGCCGATGACAATCCTTCAGCCGACGAGCAGCAAGAGTTTTCGCTCTATTGGGAAGTGTGGCATCGGGTTGAGGAACAGTTTTACGGTGATATTCCAGCCGAGCCAAGCTCGACTTATGGGGCCATAAAAGGCGCGCTGGCCACGCTCAATGATCCTTACACCATTTTCATCGAGCCGGAACCGGCTGCTCAAGAGAAAGCGCAGCTAGAAGGGCAATTTGGCGGAATTGGGGCGTATGTGCGCCAGGATGAGGCAGGTCGAATTATCCTTGAGCCAATGGTGGACCAACCCGCGGCCAGGGCCGGTTTGCAAGCCAACGATATTTTGGTGGCGGTCGATGGTACGCCTGTTACCCCGGGGATGTCTGTGGACCAGGTGGTGCTGCTGATTCGGGGTGAAGTAGGCACCACCGTGGTGTTGACCGTGGAACGGGCAGGCATGGCCGAACCGGTGGATATTTCCATCGAGCGGGCGGTGATCGAGACGCCCAGCGCCAACTGGCGCATTTTAGAAGAAGAGCCAACCATCGGTTATGTTCAGTTGAGCGCCTTTACCGAACGCAGTAACAAAGAACTTGACCAGGCTTTTGCCGACCTGGCCGAGCAGGGCGCCCAATCCTTGATCCTGGACCTGCGCGGTAATGGCGGCGGCCTGTTGGATGCAGCCGTCGATGTGACCAGCCAATTCATCCGCGACGGAGTGGTGGTGCGTGAAGACCGGAAGAATGATGGTGAACGGGTTTATAATATCCGCAGCGGCGGCAAGGCGTTGGACCAGGAGCTGGTGGTGCTGGTTAATGGCGGCACGGCCAGCGCCAGCGAGATTGTCGCCGGGGCCTTGCAAGATTACGGCCGGGCCAAGCTCATTGGCGAGAAAACTTTTGGGAAGGGCAGCGTTCAGTTGATTTATGAACTTTCAGACGATTCCCGGCTGCACGTAACCGTGGCCAAGTGGTTTACGCCCAACGGCAACGCCATCGATGGCACAGGTTTGATACCCGATATCGAGGTTCCCTTTACCGAAGATGACCGGGCCGCAGGTCGAGACCCGCAACTGGAACGGGCCATCAGTTATTTAAAGAATGGAGCGTAAGGGTCACAAAATGAAGCGATTTGGCAAGCTGTTGCTGATGTTCCTGTTGGCCTCGCTGTTGGTGTTAGGTTCTTTTGTAGCCGGGATGTTCTTTTATGCTACGTTTTTGACGCCTGCAGAAGCCAGCTCGGCTATCAGCGCCCTTTCTTTTCCGGCCTCAATTGGCCGCGGTATGCCAACTGAGCAACCTGCAGAGGTGCCGCCCGAATTTACTACATTTTGGGAAGCCTGGTCATTTTTGAATGAACGTTATTATGGCGAAATTCCACCCAACAACGAACGGGTCTACGGCGCCATCCGGGGGATGGTGGCTTCCTTTGGCGACCCCAACACCGGTTTCATTGACCCCACCCGGGCCGCGGTTTTGAGCGAAAACATCAGCGGCAGTTTTGAAGGCATCGGGGCGACGATTCGGTTGGATGAGGCCGGCCGCCTGTTGATTGTTGATCCTATGCCGGAAGGCCCGGCCTTCAAAGCGGGTCTCCGGCCTGATGATATTGTGCTGGAAATCGATGGCCAATCGATTGAAAACCTCAGCCTGTACGAAGCTGTCTTGCTTATTCGCGGCCCGGCCGGCACTGAAGTTGTTTTGACCATCTTCCGTGAGGGTGAACTCAAGCCGTTTGATATCTCAATCAGGCGGGAAAAGATTGAAATCGAAGTCGTTCAGTCAGAAATGTTGGCCGACAATCTTGGTTACGTGCGCTTGACTCAATTTACCAACGGCGCAGCCGGCAAAATCAGTGAGGCGGCCGAGGCGTTGATCGACCAGGGAGCAACCGGTCTGATTCTGGATTTGCGCAGCAATCCCGGCGGCCTCCTATCCGAGGCGGTGGCGGTCAGCAGCCTCTTCATCGATGAGGGTACGGTGGTAATCGAGAAGTTGAAAGGCGAGGAAAAGAAGTTTGAGGCCAGTCACGGCCTGCACCTGGATACCGAAATCCCCCTGGTGGTGTTGGTCAACGGCGGCAGCGCCAGCGCCAGCGAAATTGTGGCCGGGGCAATTCAGGATCGCCAGCGCGGCGCCGTTATTGGTGAGCAGACCTTTGGCAAAGGCTCGGTGCAACTGCCTCACACCCTGTCCGATGGCTCGGAACTGCGGGTGACGATTGCCGAGTGGCTGACCCCCTCGGGTCGCCAGATTCACGGTGAGGGCATTGCCCCGGATATTATGGTTGAAATGACCATCGAGGATATTGAAGCCGAACGCGACCCGCAGTTGGATGAGGCAATTAAATTCCTTAACGACGCGGTGACTGGTAACTGATGAGCAACCAGCATGTTAAAGTGGTCGCCACCAACCGCAAAGCTCACCACGATTACCACATCGAGGACACCCTTGAAGCCGGCCTGGTGTTGACCGGCAGCGAGATCAAATCGATTCGGGCCGGTCAGGTGAATCTGCGCGATAGCTACGCCGCCATCCGTGACGATGAATTGTGGCTGGTCAATACCCACATTGCCCCTTACCAGCAGGCCAGTTACAGTAATCACGAACCGCGCCGCGACCGGAAACTGCTCTTACACCGCCGTGAAATCAACCGGCTGATCGGCAAGTTGCAGGAAAAGGGGTTGACCCTGATTCCCTTGAAGATATATCTAAAAAACAGCCGGGCCAAAGTTGAGTTGGGGTTGGCCCGCGGCAAAAAGTTGTACGACAAACGCCAGACCATGCGCGAACGGGATGACCGCCGCCAGATCGACCGGGCGGTGGGCCGCCAGCACAAGGGCTGGTAAACCGAATTAGAAATTAGAAATTAGAAATTAAAAGTCATCGTTGTTAACATCTGCAACTGTTTCTAATTCCTATTTTCTAATTTTTTATTTCCGGGCAAAGGAGCGCAATGAGCGGTTCAAATCCTTTCCAATTCAAAAACTACCAACCCCGGCTGTTGGAGATCATCGATACGACGCTGCGGGAGGGGTCGCAAACCTCGTTGCTGCACGATCACTACAAATATTTTTTCAACCAGCGGGACAAAATGGAGATCGTCCGGGCCTTGATTGTTTACGGGGTCAAGTTCATCGAGCTGTTTGCCCCCATCGTCAGCCCCCAAGAGCGCGACGACTTTGCTGCGATCAAATCGGTGCGAGACGAGTTGATTGTGCAAAAAGGGTACACCTTTTTGCTGGCCCACGTGCGCTGCCATCCTGATGATGTCGCCTCGGCCATCGAGGCCGGCGCCGATGGTTTGAATTTCTACATCGGTTTATCCGACTCCTCGCGCGCTCACAGCCACGGCCAAGACATCCACACGATTATTCGCAACGCTCGCACCCTGTTGGAGCAGACCCGGCGCGATCGGCCTGAATTGATCCTCCGTTTCAGCGGCGAGGACGCCTTCCGCACTCCCGAAGCCGATCTCTTTCGGGTGTACGATGAGATCGCCCCCCTGGTCGACCGTCTCGGTACGCCCGATACGGTTGGGGTGGCGACTCCGGCAACCGTGACGCAACGGCTGAACCTGCTGCGGGAACGTTATCCGGGTATGGAGTTTGAGGGGCACTTTCACGATGATCGCGGCTTTGCCGTGGTCAATGCCCTGGAGGCAGTCAAAGGCGGGATGCGTTACCTCAACACCACCCTGTTGGGCATTGGCGAGCGCTCCGGCATTACCTCGCTGACTGCCCTGCTGTTCAACCTTTACATCGACAAATATTACGACCACCTAGAAGGCTACACCCTGCGCGGCTCCTACCCCATCAACGTGATGTTCGCCGACAAGCTCAAGAAGCTGGTCCCGTCAAAAGAGCCGGTCAGCCTGACCAACCGGACGCACACGGCCGGCGTCCACCAGAAAGCCGTGCTCAACCAGGCCGCCACCTACGAAGCCTTTCCGCTCGATCAATTTGGGGTGACCGAGTCGGAAATTCTGTTGGGACCGCTGAGCGGCTGGAATATTATTCATTACTTTTTGAAAGAGATTAAATACTATAATGTCGATGAGGCCACCGCCCGGCAGATTGCCGCCGTCTTCAAAGAGCGAGTCTACAATATGGGGCCGCACGACTCGCCGGCCGAGATGCTGATCGATATTGCCGAAAATGAGTTTGGCCTGAGTTACATCGCCGCGCCGGAGCGAGTCCGAGGCAATATTGTCCAGCGCTGGGACGACACCAACCAACCCCACCCGGCCAGATCCGCCGAAGCCGAAGGCGATCCCAAAGCCAAACGAGACGCCGCCGTAAGTTTGAAGCCAAAATAGCAAAGACGGGTTGCAAGTTGCAGGTCGCAGGTTGCAAGTTGCAGGTCGCAGGTTGCAAGTTGCAGGTCGCATATTGAAAACAGCTTCACTATGGTTCGGGGCAAGTGTTGCAAATCGTAAATCGTAAATCGTAAATCGTAAATCGTAAATCAAAAATGGGTTACACTTTTGCCGAAAAAATCTTAGCCAAAAATGCCGGTTTACCGATGGTTACGCCTGGCCAGGTGATCGACGCCACTCCCGACGTGGCTTTAAGCCACGACAACAGCGCGGCCATCGCCAGGATATTTCGCAGCCTGGGCGTCGAGCGGGTCAAATATCCCGGCCGGTTGGCCATCACGTTGGATCACGCCGCGCCGCCGCCCACCACCCAGCACGCCCAGAATCACGCCGACATCCGCCGCTTTGTGGTCGAGCAGGGTATCCCTCATTTCTATGAGGTTGGCCGGGGTATCTGCCACCAGGTCTTGTGTGAGGAGGGACTGATCTATCCCGGCGTACTGGTGCTGGGGGCCGACAGCCACTCCACTCACTACGGCGCGTTGGGAGCATTTGGGGCCGGCGTCGGGCGCAGCGAGATGGCCGCTATCTGGGCCACCGGCCAACTCTGGCTGCGAGTACCGGAAAGCATCAAAATAACCATAACCGGTCGTTTCAACGAGTGGGTCACCAGCAAAGATATTGCCCTGCATATCATCGGCCAGTTGGGCGCGGATGGCGGCCTGTATGCCAGCATCGAGTTTCACGGTGAGGCGGTGGCCGGCATGAGCATGGCCAGTCGCTTTGTTTTGCCCAATATGATGGCTGAAATGGGGGCCAAGAACGCCTGGGTGCAGGTGGATGAGGTGACGTTTGAATGGCTGGCTCAAACGGGGAGGTTAGGAGATGAGGCGATAGGGAGATTGGCTGAGATGAGCCGGCAATTTGCCCCCGACCCGGACGCAACTTACCTGGCCGAGTATGGGTTCGACGCCGCGGCCATCGAGCCGCAAGTGGCCTGTCCCCATACGGTTGACAACGTCAAGCCGCTGAGCGCGGTCGCCGGCGTCAAAGTGGACCAGGCTTTTCTGGGAACCTGCACCAACGGCCGGTTGGAGGATATTGCCGTGGCGGCTCAAATTATGACCGGGCGCCGGGTAGCTGCCGGAACGCGCTTTCTGGTCATTCCCGCTTCGGCGCAGGTGTACCTTGAAGCCGTGCGGGCCGGCTATGTTGAAACTCTGCTGGCCGCCGGGGCCGTCTTCGAGTCGCCCGGTTGCGGGCCGTGTATGGGCAACCACATGGGCATCCCCGCCCCCGGCGAGGTAATCATCAGCAGCGCCAATCGTAACTTCCGCGGCCGGATGGGCACGCCTGAGGCTGAGATCTACCTGGCTTCCCCGGCTGTGGTCGCCGCCAGCGCCGTGGCCGGTGAAATTGTTGATCCGGCCCAAATCGTTGGTTGACGTTTAGATAGCTATATGTTAGACTTACAACAATGGGTTGAATTTTTGGTTGGTCAATAGGAATAAAGGCAATGGTTGATATCATTACTTTTGCCCCCTCAAAAGTACCTAAATCGGGTATCCATTATCCAGACGTACAATATCCAGAATCGGACGGACAACCGGTGGGAGAAACTGAATATCACATCAATGCTATTCTCTACCTGTTTCAGGCTTTGCGCTACTTCTTTCGCCGGGTTGACCAGATTTATGTAGCCGCTAATATGCTCTTTTATTACGAAGAGGGCAATCCGGCTGCCTATAAAGTTCCGGATGTCTTTGTGGTTAAAGGGGTGGCTAAACAGCCGCGTCGGACTTATAAGTTATGGCAAGAAGGCGTGGCTCCCTGTACGGTGTTTGAAATAACCTCTCCCAGCACTTGGCTGGAAGATTTAGGGGCCAAGCGAGGTTTGTATGAAAAAATCGGTGTGCCGGAATATTTTTTGTTCGACCCACTAGATGAGTATCTTTCGCCCCGCTTGCAAGGCTTCCAATTGGTCGACAACTATTATCAGCCGATGCCATTGGCGGCCGACGGGACATTGACCAGCCAACAGTTGGGCCTGATCTTGCGTCCAACCGGATCACTCCTGCGGCTGATTGACCCGGCTGTCGATCAGCCTCTCCCCACCCTTGACGAGGCCGCCGAACGCGCTCAAGCCGAAGCCCAACGCGCCGACTCTGCCGAAGCCGAATTGGCCCGTCTATCGGCCGAATTAGAACAGCTCAAAAAACAGTTAGGCCAGGACTAAACGTGCCCAAGCCGAAATCAAAAACCCAACCTCCAAAATCAATGGTTTGGAAATATGGCGACGGCATCAACACCGACGTCATCTTCCCCGGCAAATACACCTACACTGTCACCGACCCGGCCGAGATGGCCCGGCATGCCCTGGAAGATTTGGACCCTTCCTTTGCCGCCAACGTCCAACCCGGCGATGTGATTGTGGCCGGCAGAAATTGGGGCAACGGCTCCAGCCGGGAGCAGGCGGTAACCTGTCTGAAGCAGGCCGGCGTGGGCGCAGTCATTGCCGTCTCTTTTGCCCGCATCTGGTATCGCAACGCCATCAATAACGGCCTGCTGGCTCTGACCTGTCCGGCCGCGGTGGCGGCTCTCTGTCACGGTGATTGGGTTGAGGTCGATTTAGAGGCCGGTCTGATCAAAAGTGAAGCTGGTGAGTTCCCCTTTCCCCCATTTGCCCCCTCCGTGCAGGCAATTATCGCCGATGGGGGGTTGATCCCGCATCTCAAAAAAGAGTTGAACTTAAAGGAGTAGAATTCCTCAAGCCAGACCGACAACAAAAAAGCCAGTCACTACGACTGGCTTTTTCAATTCCCAAAAAAAGACAATTCCTCATTGCCTTGCTTGTCGCCGGATACCGACCCGGATTTGCAAGGTCCCGAGTTGCAGGATGTCGCCATCATTTAGTGGTTGGGGGAGTAGAGGATGCAACCTATTGTTGTTGACAAAGGTTCCGTTCGTGCTGCGCAGGTCTTCGATAACCACGTCATGCTGTTGTTTGAAAATCTTGGCGTGCAGCCGCGACACAGTTCGGGCTCGGTCACCATCATCGGATAGATCAACCTCGGGGTAGACATTCGCCGCTGGATCCTTACGGCCCAAATATATCGTCTTATTCAGGGGAAGCTCGACCTCCCGACCACGAGGTCCTATGCTTAGAGAGATAGCCAGTGGGGTCGTGTCTGGAGGAGCTGATGGAGCACTCCTGACGTTTGTTTGAAGTTGATCCAGTAGCTGGGTTATTATCTCACTACCAACCGGCTCAGTCTCTTGATCATCCGTAAACAGGAGCGTGGCGCATTTACTGCAAATCAGAGTATTTGCCACGTGAATTGTCCCACATTTAGGGCATTTAACCATCTTATGGTTGGATCTAAAAGTAGCTACTGATAATCTCCAACACCCGCTGGATATTCTCCGGGTCGCCGGATTGGACGCGGGTGGCGCTGGCCCGGGCCAGCG
>CAYZHI010000056.1:0-13410 GCA_964477335.1 uncultured Caldilineaceae bacterium
GCCATGGTCTGACGCCGGCCATATCGGTCTGACCATATCCCAAATATAGGGCCTACCAACCCAACCAAGCCATGAATAAAAAGGAGCCAACCAAAACCGGCTATGGTTAATCCCAATCCCAATGAAAATTGCGGTATGAACGGAAACATCATGCGATTTCCAATATCCATGATGAACCGGGCCAAAAAGACCACCCCAATGATGTGCAGGCTTAGGCCAAAAAAGGCGTCGATACGGCCTTTTGTCGATATTGCCGGTGATGTTTGGGTCAAGATGACCTCCTGAAATTTTTCTCAGCTTCCGGGGTGAGAGGAACTTACTCTAGCTGGCTTTCTTTTGCAAATCAGCGGGATAGATATTTCAGACGCCAAAGCAAAACCTGTGCGGCCCTGGCGCCGTTGAGATAGGTTACTCAGGGGAGAATTGCTGGCAGCAGGGCCAGCCCGAATAGTCACGACAAAGGCGACCAATTTCGGCCAAAAAGATACCAAGCTGACCAAGTGCGGCTGCCAACTCGCCCAGCGGCAATCCCATGACGCTGGCAAAACAACCGTCCAGCCGGGCCACCGGGGCGAAACGCTGGTGTTGAATGGCATAGGCGCCAGCTTTGTCCAGCGGGTCGCCAGTAGCAACATAGGTCTCGATCTCGGCATCGCTGTAGGCGCGCATCCAGACCTGGCTGCGGTGTAACCGGGTGATCAACTTCCAGTTAGCGTTGGTCGATGCCGGCGAACCAGCGAATGCGGTTGGTTCTGCTTCATCGCCAACTGCCCGGCGGCGCGCGCTGGCCGGTACGCCGACCGTCACCCCGGAAAAAACCTCGTGGTATTGGTGAGCGCGCAAGGCTTGTAGCATTTCGACTGCTTCGGCGGGAGTGGCCGGTTTGCCCAAAATCTGGCCGGCCAGGACCACCACTGTGTCGGCGGCGATGATCACCGGGATAGGGGCAGGTTCAGCCCAATGGTGGAACAGCGGCAGATTGGCAGCGACTGCCTGGGCCTTGCCCCGGCTGAGCCGCTGCACCAGTTCGGCTGGAGTCTCGCCGGGCCGGGCTGTCTCGTCCACCCCGGCGCCGTCCTCGGGTAGGACCACGCTAAGCGCCAGTCCCAGATGGGCCAGCAGATCCCGGCGACGCGGCGACGCGGAAGCCAGAATAAAATCATACTGCTGGCTGAGTTTCTGATTAACCTGAGTTGGCCCTAAATCAGCTGGCATAAGGCGAGTCGCCAAAGGGTAAAAAGACGAAAAAGGTGCTGCCCGGCATGCCTTGAGGGTCGTGGCCGGGACTTTCAACCCAGATACGACCACCGTGCGCCTGGATGATACCCCGCGTAATTGACAGGCCCAGTCCCAGGCCACCCCCCTGGAAGGCCGTTTTACTGCTGGTATGATAGGCCGTATTGGCCACAATATAAAAGCGGTCAAAGATGTTGACCTGTTCGGCCAGATCGATGCCAACGCCAGTATCGGCGACGGTCACCACAACCCCACTTCCCGATGCCGTGCTGGTTGGGAAGGCATGTGACAGCCCGGTTTCAGCCGGCCCCGGCGCCACAACCCAACCCTTGACCGATATTGAGCCGCCATCAGGGGTGAACTTGATGGCGTTGCTGAGCAGATTCCAGAAGACCTGCTGTAATCGCTGCGGGTCGCCAATTATGCTGGGCAGGCTAGTCAGGCTGTGGTCAAACCCAATGGTCAACAGGCGCTGCGGATTAGTCCGGTTCAATTCGCGGAAGGCGGCGTTGATTACTTCAACCAGGTTGACCGGTTCTCGCTCTAGACGCATCTGGTTGGCCTCGATCAGCGAGATGTTGAGAATATCGTTGATCGTTTCGTTAAGCCGGTGTACTGCATCAAAGATGCGGCCGGCCAGATCGCCCGGACTACCTTCTGGGGGGACGTTGTCATCGCTTTCCTGGGCGGTTAGTTGCAGCAGGCGGGCATAACCGTAGATCAGGGTGATTGGCGTGCGGAGTTCGTGGGCGGCCAGAGTGATGAAATCTGATTTGAGCTTGTCAACCTTGTGCAGTTTTTGGTTGGCTTGTTCCAATTGAATGATCTTTGCTTCCAGCCGTTCGACCAGTTTTTGGCTGTACTGGCCCAGGAAATGTTGCCGTTCAGCCCCGCTCATCGTGTCCCGTTGGCCTTCGAGATAGGCGATAACCTGATGGGGAAAGTTATCAACTTCAATAGGTTTGGTAATATAGCCATCGCAGCCGGCTACCAGAGCTAACTCGCGTTCACCTTTAGCTGTGCGAGCTGTGAGGGCCACAATCGGGGTTTTGTCCAGGGCCGGGATACTGCGCATCCGGGTGGTGGTTTCGTGACCATCCAGGCCCGGCATATTGATGTCCATCAAAATCAGGTCTGGGCGCTCTTTTTTGGCGATAGCAATTCCTTCGAGGCCGGTTTGAGCCTCTACAACTTTAAAATTATAGCTGCTCAATAAGCGGTTGATCAGAGCGCGATTTACTGCATCATCATCGATGTAAAGTACAGTGGCCTTATGGGTAAGTTGAGGCGGGACATCAATCGGTTCGATGCAGGTCAAAATGACCTCCCTGATAATTGCCGTTAACTCAGCACGTCGTTGATACTTTCAAATAACTCTTCCTCCATAAACTCACCTTTTTGGAGGAGAGATTCGATGCGGCCAGCCAGACGCCTGTAATCCTGGGTTGTCAAGTCTTTGGCCGTGACCACAATCACCGGAATATGTTGTAGTTCCTTATCAGCTTTCATCATATCCAGGATCTGAAACCCATCGATGCCGGGCATCATCAGATCCAGCAGCACCAAATCCGGTTTTTGTGATCGGATTAGATCGATGCCGGCAGCGCCGTCGGCGGCTTCGTAGATGTTGTATTTACGCTGATACTGCAAAATACGCCTCAATAAAACCCTGGCATCCGGTTCGTCTTCAATGATGGCGATGCTCTGAACCCGCTCATCAAGCCGTTCCAGGGCGGTCAGCAACCCCTCACGGGGTAGTTTTTCGCCGGTTACCAGGGGGGGTGGTGCGAGTTGCTGGCGCGTGTCGATGTCTGTAGCGTCATCAATTTCCACCACATGTCGTTCCAGATTCTGGACTCTGGTATGGCTGCTGACGATCTCATTTTCCAGAATCTGTTTTTCTACCGGGAAAGTGTGACCGGAGGCATTGACCACAACAGTCTCATGGGGGCCGATGATTTGCTCCTGGACCATTTTAATCAAACCGGCGCAGGCTACGGCCGCAGCCGGTTCCATGGATATGCCTTCTAACTGGGCCATAACGCGCATGGCTTTGAAAGACTCCTGGTCATCAACTTTTACAAACGTTCCCCCATATTTGAGGGCTATTTTACGCAAATAAGGATAGGCCGGTCCGGGGTTACCCGTGGCCAGAACATTGATGATACTACTGGGGTGTTGGACGATTTCGCTGGTTTCCAAACCCTTGTGGAAACTGTCCACCATCGGGGCGCAGCCGGCCGTCTGGATGATGGCCAGTTTGGGAATTTTGTTAATCAGGCCCATTTTGAACAGTTCGTAAAAGCCTTTCCACACGCCAATTGGCCCCATCCCGCCGCTGACCGATTGAACATACCAGTCCGGCGCCTCCCAGGCGGTGGCCCGCATATGGCCTAACTGCTCGGCGATTTCAAAGGCCAGGGTTTTCATCGCTTCTCTGGCAGCGATCCCTTTGACGCCTTTGTCCAAAAACAGGTGACGATGTTCGGCAAATTGAGCGGCCACCTGTTTGGTTCGGTCGTAAGTACTGGAGACTTTGATCACTTCCGTGCCATATAAGGCCACTTCGCGCATCTTCTCGTGGGGTACGTTGGTGTCTAAAAAGGCCCAGAGTTTGATGCCGGAGCGGGCACAGTAGGCTGAGTATGAAATCGCCACATTGCCCGTGGAGGCGACCACCATCTCGCGGATGTCAGCTTCTTTTAGCACCGAGATAGCCAGTGAGGCCTGCCGGTCTTTGAAAGAGGCGGTTGGGCCTTGCCGTTCGTCTTTAACAAAGATGAAGCGCTGGCCCAGCATCGAGCCCAGATTATCGGCCCGTAACAGTGGCGTCCAGCCTTCGCCCAGGGAAACAATGTGCTTTCGTTCGCGCAAAGGGAGGAGTTCAAAATAGCGCCACATTGTTCGCTCCCGGTAAGGGAGTTCACGTTGCCAGGTGTAGGCCGTTTCATTAAAATTATAAATGAGCTCGAGCCATTCCTCGCCACACTGGGGACAAGCGCCAATCAATTCGGTATATTCGGCGGTATAATTACAGGATGTACATTTATAGGAGAAGGATTTCACAAATTTACTCCTCAGACCGTCACAGGTTGCCCGAAAAAAGAACTGAACTCACCAGCTCTGCCCAACCAAGCATCGGTTGATCGACCTCGGCGCGAATCGCTACCAGGGATTGGGTTCGGCTTGCAAACGGGCCCAGGCCTGGTTCAAGACTCCCAGCAATTCATGTTCGGTGAAAATACCTTTGTGCAACAACACCTCTACTTGTCCGGTCAACAAATCGAGCTCTGCCGGGGTGGGTTCTTTGGCGCTGACGATAATGATCGGCAGGTTTTGAGTGTTTTCATCCTTTTTGAGCGCATCCACCACGGCAAAGCCATCCATTTCTGGCATACTCAAATCAAGGATGACCAGATCGGGCCGGCGGGTGCGGGCAAATTCCAAACCGGTTTTGCCGCTATCGGCTTCGATGATCTGGAAATTATAAGCTTCCAGCATCCGGCGGATCAGTAGAATATCGTCGGCCTGATCGTCAATTACCAGTACTTTGACCTGCCCTTTTTGCTGCTCGTCAACATGCTTGAGCGCATTGACCAGTTCGCTTTCCACAATGGGTTTGGTTAGATAGTCGGCCGCGCCCAACTCAAAACCTTTATTTTTATCGCCAATGATGCTGCAAATGATAACCGGAATATCTTTGGTCAACGGATCATGTTTGAGCTCTTTTAGCACTTGCCAGCCGTCTTTATCGGGCATCAGGATGTCTAAGAGAATAGCTGCCGGCGACTGCTCCTTCACCCGGGCGACTACATCAGCCGAGTTTTCTACTTCAATTATGGTGTAATGTCGTTTCTCCAGGAAGCGCCTGTACAGATTGATTACCCCCGGATCATCGTCAATGGCTACAATCCGCTTGCTCCGGCTGTCGGCGCCGCCGGTTGCGGCCGCCTCAGCCGGCGGCGCCGGCATTTCATAGGTGGGATTGATCGGAATAGCGAAGCTAAAAGTGGAGCCTTTGCCCAGGGTGCTGTCCACCCAAATTTGACCCTTGTGCATCTCTACAAAGTGACGGCTTATGGGCAAACCCAGGCCGGTGCCGCCAACTTTGCGAGTAGTGCTGGCGTCAACCTGGGTAAATTCTTCAAAAATGTGTTCCAGGTTATCAGCCGGAATACCGATGCCGGTATCGGACACACTAATGATGATCTTTTCTTTCCTGGCCGTGGCTCGAACGGTGACCGTCCCTTCTTCGGTAAATTTGCAGGCATTCGAGACCAGGTTAAGAATAATTTGCCGGAGGCGGGTGGCGTCGGCCCACACAGGGGGCAGATTCTCGGGCACGTCCTGGATCAATTCTACCGGTTTATCTTTGACCAGCGCCAGGGCGGTTGACATCACCCCTTTGATTACCGGCCCAATTTCAACCTGCTCAAAATTAAGCTCCATCTTGCCGGCTTCAATTTTGGAAAGATCGAGTACATTGTTGATCAGACCCAGCAGATGTTGACCACTGTTATAGATAGAGGTCAGGTCTGTTTTTTGAAGCTCCGTCAGTGGACCGTCGATACCTTTCAGGATAACCCGCGAAAAGCCGATGATGGAGTTGAGGGGGGTGCGCAATTCGTGACTCATGTTCGCCAGGAACTGGGTTTTCAGCTTGTCCATCTCCTGGAGACGTTCGGCTGTTTCCTGGAGCTCGATGGCTCGTTGCCTGGTTTCCTCTAACAAGCGGCGGTTCTGCAGGGTGATGGAAAGTTGGTCGGCGATGGCTCTAGCCAAGTTGATTTCCCGTTCAGAATAGTAGTGTTTCTGTTCGACGGAGTCAGCGCCCATCGCCCCGATAACTTCATCATTCATAATGATTGGCACCAGCAGCAGTGAGGCAATCTTGTGCTCCGGATTGATCTGGCGAACCGGGGCCACCAGGGGATCGTTGGCAAAATCTTCAATGACGACCGGCTGCCTGGTGGCGATCAGTTTTTGATACGAGGGATTCCCGGCAATGGGGATACGTAGATTTGGCTCTACCGGCTGGCCATCCTTGAATAGCGCCACCAACCGGCCAAATTTGCGGTCTGATTCCAAGAAGAGGATTCCACCTTGTTTAAGCCCAAGCGCAGACAACATGTCGCGCAAGACCGTGTTGAATATCTCTTGTTCGTTCTCAGCAGCCACCAGGGCGCGACCCACTTTATACAATGTTTCGGCCTCTTCACGGGCGGCCTGGGTTTGCTCAAACAGCCGAACTGACTCGATGGCCTGGGCCGCCTGGGTAGTAATAGCCTCAACAATTTTAAACGTATCTTCATCCTTTAACTCAGCACTTAGCGCCTCAAAATCAACGGCCCCGATGGCCACATTTTCATGTAAAGTTAAAGGCGCAACCAGGATTGAAACCTCAGCCGGAGTTGATGGGCTGACCTCATTGGCCGTAGTTTCAGGCTCAGTGGCAGCCATTGGCTCGGCCAAGATAACGGGCCTTTTGGTGTCGATGACCTGGTTGAGGTGGGATTGGACGGGTTTGGGGTGGGAGCTGTGTTCAGTCATCGCGTTGATACCGTCGTTAGTCAGGCGATAACCCATACTGGCCTTATGCTGTTTTAAGAAGTCGCTCCACTCCTTACGCAGATAACGCTCCTGCAATTTAGCCATATCTACCAGCGCCTGATTGGCTTGCTGGAAAGAACGGGCGGCTTCAATGGCGTTGGCCAGTTGGCTGGCCATTGATTGCAGAATGGTGATATCACTTTCGCTGAAAGCATTGGCTTTGGCGCTGTGAACATCCAGTGCGCCAATCACTCGACCTCGGGCGATCAGCGGCAGCGTCATTTCGGAGCGGGTGCGGGGCAGAAGCGGATCATTGAACTGAGTTGCTGTTGGTCCTACATCGAGGGCCAGCCGGGCTTTGCCCGTACCGGTCACTGCGCCCACTATGCTCTTGCCCCCAACAGACAATTTATGCTTTTTGACCAGTAGTTGTTGGTCTGCTTCGCCGCTTGAGGCTTCAACTACGGCATATTTCTGGTACGGGTCAACCAGGTAGATAGAAACGTGATAGAAATCAAAACGCTCGCGGATCAAATTGACTGACTGGGCTAACAGGGTATCCAAATCAAGGTGGCTGGTAGCGGCCTGAGCCACCTCCGCGGCTGTTTGCAGTTGGGCGGCTCGATACTGGGCTTCGGTAAATAGGCGGTGATTTTCCAGCGCGCCCGAGGTCAACCGGCCGATGTTCTCGTAGAGCCAGATGGTATCGGCCGAGAAGGTGCTCGGAGTCTCGCGACCGATAAGAATGAATCCGTTCACCTCTTTGTTCAACCAGATCGGTACGGCTACCAGGCTCTTGATTTGCATCAAATACAAGAGTTGGCGCAAAGTATCTGAAAAATCAGCATCTTCGACTACGTTACTGGAGGTAACGGTTTGGCCTGTTTTAAGTAATGGGCTTAATCCCAGATCACTGGCTGAAAATCGCGCTCCCGGTAATATAGCCGGCCAGGTTTGCCTGGGATTGTCCCAAATGGCCACCAGTTCAAATTGAACACCTTCGTCTGTTTGAACATAAGCGAAGATGGCCGCGCCGCGGCTCGGATCGGTGGCGGCGATGGCGTCGAGGCTGAGTTTGTAGATCGACTCCGTGCTGTCGGCCAACAGGAGCTCTTGACTAAGATGAGACAGGATCTCTGAGTTATATAAATTTTGCTGGGTTTCTTCAATGAGTTGCAGGTTTTGGATAACCACGGCCACCTGTCCGGCCAGCGTAATAATTTGGTTGCTAATATTAGGTTTAAGCACCAAATCGTCGGCGCGACCGGCTACAAAAAGTACACCCAGCCAGTTGCTTCCAACCCGAAGTGGAATAGACAGCGCGGCGCGGCTCTGTCCCAGATGGTCGGCCAGAAAAGGTTCGGCTCCGGCCTGGCTCGGCTTGATAGTGGTAGGTTGGGTGGCGCTCAACTGATTCAGAAATGGGTATTGGTTTGAGGTGACTTTGGAGTTAAGCGTGGTCACAGAGACCGGCTCATTCAGGCCGGCATCTGATCTATTCCAACTGGCGACCAAATCCAGATGCTTGGGCGCCCCATTTTCTTCCAGGGCGGTAATCAACCCAATTGACATGTGATTGAAGTTAGCGACTCCGCCGCCAGGATGTTGGTCTTGTTGATCCTCGGGCCAGGCAAAACTTTGCACCAGGACTGCCAGCAAATCCTCAATATGTTGGCAACTGTTGAAATCCCTGGTGGCCCGGTACAGCAATTCAGTATCACTAAGCGCGGTGGCCGTTTGCAGGAGCAGCCAACTATTCTCCAGCGTGGCTACAGTTTGGATGGCCATTGACTCAAACATCTGCAGCTGATCAGGACCAAAAGCATTCTTGTCGGTGTGGAGGTAGGTTAAGGTTCCTTGCAGGTTGCTCCGTTGGGAAACGAAGGGCACACAAATGAGCGACTGAATTTGGTAGCTTCCCAGCACAGCATCAATGCGCCAGCCTTCCTCGTCGATATTTTTGACAGTTGTCATTCTTGTTTTCAGGGCTATGGCCTCTGTGCCTTTGGTCAAGACCAGTTTGGCCAATTCGGCGGCAGCTGCCGCCGACAGGTTTTGCCGGTCTGGTATGGTTGACGCCAGGGTATAAAATTCCCGGCCGTCGGTAATATACATTTCACTATGGCTGGCCCCAATTTTGGGGGTGAAGGTTAGCACCGCCTGTTTGACTTCGTCGATGCTGCTGGTTTGGCTCAGTTTTTGCCCAAATTCAAACAACAGCGCCGCCCGGTCGCGCTCACGGCGAGTGGCTTCAAGCAGGCGGTGACGCTCGATAGCAATAACGGCCTGATCGGCCAGAGTTTGGTAAATTCGGGTTTCCTGGTTGGTATATAGGTGCGGTGTCCGGGTGGAAATGTAAAGCACGCCTTTGTATTGGGCTCCCAGAAACAAGGGAACAGCGAAGAGTGTGACTGCCCCAAACCGCTCGACCATAAAACGACGGAAGCCGTTGTCCAGCCGTTCATCTTGTCCCTCAGCCCGGTCCAGCTGCTCGGCAATCAGAGGCTGAAAGGGGGGGTGGACAAATGCATGTACCAGTGGTAGCATCTCACCCGGAATTTCACTGCCTACCGGCAGATTTTTGGCCGGCTGCCGGTCCCAACTGGCAGCAACGACCACTTTATCAATTTTGTCGTTTGTTTCTTGCTCAATTAGGGCAATAGCAACCTGATCGATCTGATAGGCTTTAACACTTCCTAGAATGATTTCAAAGGTTTCTTCAGAGCTATCACTTTCAACCAGCGAACGGCTGATTTCGTACAGTTTTTGGGTTTCGGCCAGGGCGCTTTCAGTCTGCCCAAAAAGTTGGGCGTTTTCAATGGCCACAGTAGCCTGGGCAATAATAGCTCGGGCCAACTGCAGCTCATTCTTGGTGTAATCACGCGGCTGAGTAAAGTGACTAACCCGCAAAATACCTACCAGGTTATCTCTCACCAGAAATGGGAAAGTAGCCATAGTCCGGAGCTGTTCGGTATAGCCGAATTGTTGGTGCTGGGGTATGTGTCCACCGTTGGAGCCGTCGATCAAGCCGTCAGTTGCCGCCGGGTTCAACCGTTCGATGATCACCTCTGGCCGTGTCACCATCTGTTGTAGGGGGGGGTAGTCGGCTACGGCCCCAGCTTTCGGCTTGAGTTCAGCCAGCACAGCGGCGCTTTGATCCGGGCCGCGATCATTTTTCAACTTGATCACAACTTCTTCAAAGTGGGTCTGAGCCTTATTCAACAGTGCTACGGTGCAAACATCGGCATCCAGATAATTGACCAATTGCGTTGCAGCAATCTCAAAGATATGGGTGAGGTCGATGGTTTCAGAAAGCTGGCGGCTGGTTTCTAACAAGATGGATAATTCTAGGGTGCGCTGCTGCGTTTGCTCCAGGAGCCGGGCGTTTTCAATCGCCAGAGCCACTTGCGAGCTGACTTCTTCGAGCAGCCCGGCCTCATCCGCAGACCACTCCTCGCCTTCGACTTCAGCCTCTACGCCCAGCACGCCAATAGTCTGACCATACAGCTTGATAGGCGCAATTAATTCTTTACGTTGTTCATCCTGAACCGCACTAATCCCGGCCTGAGCTGTAGTCAGCGCTAATTGGGCCGATGGCGATAATTCCTCAGGCTTTACCGCCGTGACGCCGCTTTGGTCATATTGATAGCCGGGCTGCCTATCTGCCCGTAACAACTGGGTTGGCTGGCTGGCGTTGGCCTCATCTTGTAACTCGTAAGGGTGGCTCATAATATCTTTCCTCATTTGCCGGTGACTCACTGGTCTGTCTTGCTTTCGCCATTGACCTCAGAAACTAACTGCACGTAGGCGCGTTTGCTGCCAAGGGCGTCACCGACCTCTTTCACCGTTGTTTGCAAAATCTTCTCCAGGTCGGTTGAAGCTCTAACCTTGGTGGTAATTTCTTTGATCAATGCCTCACGCCGGGCTGTTCGTTGGCTGGCTTGATACCGGTGGGCATTGTCCAGAGCCAGGGCCGTCTGATCGATGAATGCTCGGAGTAATCTGATCTGGGCGTCATCGATTTGGGATCGTCTGGTTTTGTTAAAGCCGGCCTCAACCAGGCCCACGTTTTCACGCCGCAGCACGATGGGCGTAAAAAGTCTAATCCAATCGGCGTGCCCTTCATCCTCGTAAAGGGCCTGGTCAAAGCGTTGATCCCAACCGGTGAGCACCTCCGTTGCACCTGTTCTAACAATGTCGGCCATAATATCGTTGCTATGCAGGGGATGGCGGGCCCGTTTAATCTGACCGGCGCTAACACCTACCCCGGCGATAGCTTTGACCTCATGTCTGGCTTGATCGACCAGTGAGAGCATCACATACTCAAAACCGATATCCTGGGTACAGGCCCTGAAAAACAGGTCCAAAATCTCGTCAGTATCCAGAGTTCCGGCCAGGGCTTGGCTAAGCTGTTGCAGCGCCTGAGTTTCCTGCAATAAAGCTTCGGCGGCCTGCTGTGACCGTCGCACGTGGTCGAACAGGCGGGCATTGGCAATGGCGTTGCCCAGTTGGTCGGCCATCGTTTGGAGAACGGTGATATCCTCTTTGGAAAAAGCATTTTGCACCGCGCTTTGAACAGTGAGCGCGCCAATCACCTCGTCTCGACTGGTTAGCGGTAGCGCCATCTCAGAACGAGTGTCGGGCAGGAAGGGGTTCTGAAAGTGAACGGCATCTTTGCCAACATCCAGGGCAATCCGGGCCTGGCGATTAGCTACAGCCCAGCCAATCATCGACTCGCCGCCAATTTGCAGACGGTGGCCTTTTTCAACCTGGAGACGCCCGGCTTCACCCGTGCCGGCCCGCAGTACGGCCCACTTTTTGGTCTCATCCACCAAAAATAACCCCACATAGTAAAAGCCAAAGCGGTTGCAAATAAGGTTAACCGACGTGTTGATCAATTCATCGGGGTCCAGTATGGAACTGGCCGCGCCGGAGATTTCAGCCCCGGTTGCCAGAAGATTGGAGCGGTGTTGCGCCTGCTCAAACAGTTGCCGGTTTTCCAGCCAGATGGCGAGTTGGTCGGCAATGGACTTGCCAGCTTCTATATCGTCCTGGGAAAAACGGTGGTTTGGGTCAATTGCCTCGGCGCTCATTGTTCCGATGACCTCACCGCGGGAGATAAGGGGGATAAACAACACCGTTTGAACAGCTTCCTGGAACTGGCGCGCTGCTTTGGTTAACGGGTGAGATGGTACATTTTCAATCAGTAACGGAAATGGATTCTTGGCCAAATAATCAGCAATAGAATCTTCGGCAGACGGAATGGCATAATCCGGCTTCACCACCCGATGGTCCAGGTACATGGCCTGAACTTTATTAGAGCCGCTGGATGGATCAAACATGGTGACCCTGCCCCGGTCGAGCTTCAACAGAAGGAGATATTCCCCCAGCACCGTTTCCAGAACAGCTTGTCGGTCGGTCATTGCCGCTAAAGCTTCACTGATATTGTAAAGCAATTGCGACCGGCGCAGAGCTTCCTGCAGCGACGCCTCGGCCCGCTTTCGCTCGGTGATGTCATTGCCAACACACAAGATGCCGGTTACCTGCCCCGTTTCGTCAAGGATGGCTTTGTTGGTCCAGGCTACCCAGACTCGTTCGCCGTTCCGGCGGATATTTTCGTTTTCATTGGTGGCGTAGAGATCGGGATACGCAATGATATCTTTAATCATAGCCGCCAGATTTTGCCCGCTGGTATCGGTTTGGGGCACAATCGTGCCCACCACATGCCGGCCCATAATCTCTTCTTCCTTGTAATCAAAGAAGCGCTGGGCAAATTCATTGAAAAAGGTTACTTCGCCCCGGGTATTCATTCTAAAGATAATGCTGTTCGCATTTTCCACCAGCTCCCGGTACTTGTTCTCACTGACCTGCACGGCTTCCTCAGCTCGTTTCCGTTCGATGGCCATAGCCACCTGCGCCGAAACAAAACTTAGAATATCCTTGTGTTTTTCGCTCAGACGGATAGCCTCGCTATAGCTCTGAACCGCCAGCACCCCGATGATCTTGTGGCCGATTTTCAGCGGCACCCCCAACCAATCCACGGATGGCGGCCCCAGAGGCTCAACGTCGCCCCGGTTGATCAGGTCAGTATACACTTGAGGCGTTGCCAGCAAAGGCTGGCCGGTCTTCAACACATAGGCCGTTAACCCTTTGCCCGATCGTCGGTCCGATAGATCATCATACTGGTCGATAAAATAGGTAAAGTCCAACAGGTCGGTGGTATCATCGTACAGCGCAATGTAGAAGTTGTCGGTATGAGTCAGGTCACAGACGATGTTGTGGATTGTTCCGAACAGTTCTTGCAGGGTAGAGGCAGAATGAGCTGCTTCCGAAATCCGGTAGATAGCTTCCTGTACTCTCTCGCTTTCTCGCCGTTCGGTAATATCCCGAATTATGGTCAGCACTTCGTCCTGACCACTGGCTACCAGCCGCGCCTCAAAAAAGTGCCTTTGACCGGCAATGGTCAGGTCGTATTCAAAGGTTTGAAGTTCCCCCGTTGCCAGAGTTTTTTCAATGTATCGCAGCCGTTCCTGGGCTACCTCTGGCGGCAAAACATCGAATAGCGTTTTTCCGACAAATTCCTCGTGAGGAATGACGGTGGTGACCTCGGCTGAACCGCGCACA
>CAYZHI010000057.1:0-13124 GCA_964477335.1 uncultured Caldilineaceae bacterium
GGTGAGAGCGGCTCGCAAACCCTGGCCTTACTCATCACCAGCACCGGCCTGCTGATTGTGGTCGGGGTGGTGCTCGATACGATGAAGCAATTGGAAGCTCAATTGTTGATGCGACACTACGAAGGGTTCATTGGTTAGGTTGAGTTCTGGTAACGTCTTGGCTGGAATTATGCAGATTTGATTGGCTGATGAGACACCTAAGAAACAAGATGCCGGGCGCCGAAAAATTTTTAGGCACCAAGACGCGGCGGATCGTACTCAAATCGAAAGCAGAGATTGAGTTAATGCGTCAGGCCGGCAAAATTGTGGCCCAGGCGCTCGAAGAGGTTCGTCGTTATACTCGACCCGGCGTAACGACGGCCGAACTGAACAACATTGCTGAAGAGGTGCTAAGACGGTATAAAGCCACGCCTGTCTTTAAGGGATATCCTAACCAGCATGAAGGCGGTCCGCCATTTCCGGCGACCATTACGGCCTGCGTAAATGAGGAACTGGTTCACGGCATCCCGGGTGACCGGGTGTTGCGAGAAGGCGACATCTTCAGTGTGGATTGTGGGGCTTATTACAAGGGCTGGGTTGGTGATGCCGCCACAACTATTCCGGTTGGTCAGATTTCGGCCGAGGCCCGGCGTTTGTTAGAAGTGACCGAACAGGCGCTTTACGTTGGCATCGCTGAAGGACGGCTTGGCAACAGAACTGAGGATATCTCGGCGGCCGTTCAGGCATATGTTGAAGGCCAGGGTTACAGTGTGGTCCGCGAATACACCGGTCACGGTGTTGGCCGGAATATGCACGAAGATCCGCAGGTACCCAATTTTGGCCAGCGAGGCCGGGGTGTCCCGTTGAGAAAGGGTATGACTATTGCCCTGGAACCGATGGTACAGGTAGGAACCTGGAAAACCACATTGCTGGCCGATGGCTGGACAGTTGTGACCGCCGATGGTAAATTATCGGCTCATTTTGAACACTCTTTTGCCATCACCGATGGTGAAGCTGATATTTTAACATTATTGTAATCCGGCCTGGTGGCAAGGGCCTGGAAGAGGATCGATATCATGAAAGTCAGACCTTCTGTAAAAAAGATTTGTGACAATTGTAAAATTATCAAGCGCCGCGGCGTTGTGCGAGTCATTTGCAGCAACCCAAAGCATAAGCAGCGACAAGGGTAAGGAGAGTAGTTATGGCACGTATTGCTGGCGTTGACTTGCCCCGCGAAAAGCGAGTGGAAGTAGGGTTAACCTACATTTATGGCGTTGGTTTAACCACCAGCCAGGAGATCTTAAATTCCACCGGCATCAATCCAGATACCCGGATTAAAGATCTGTCTGATGACGAAGTGGTCCGTTTGCGTGAAGTAATTGATCGCGATTACGTGGTAGAAGGCGACTTGCGTCGTGAAGTGGCCATGAATATCAAACGGCTGCAGGAAATTGGTTGCTATCGGGGTTTGCGCCATCGCCGAAACTTGCCGGTGCGGGGACAGCGTACCCGAACCAATGCCCGTACTAAACGCGGCGCCCGACGAACTGTGGCTGGAAAGAAACGGGCGGCCCGCAAGTAGACACGCTCTGGTATGATTTGATTGCGTTGGCCGGTTAACGGATCGACGAAGAATGGAGGATTTATGGCAAAGCAAAAAGCTCGGTCGGTACGAGCAGGTAGCAAAAAAGAGAAGAAAAACATTCCATCTGGTCGTGCATATATTTATGCAACTTTTAACAACACGATTATAACGATTACAGATCAGTTTGGTAACGCCGTGGCTTGGGCCACAGGTGGTACGAGTGGTTTCAAAGGTTCGCGCAAGAGCACCCCTTACGCAGCCCAGTTGGCTGCCAGAAATGCGGCTAAGGCTGCCCAGGAACACGGGATGCGTGAGCTGGACGTATTCGTCAAAGGGCCAGGACCCGGCCGTGAGGCGGCCATTCGGGCCTTGCAGGCCGCGGACATGACCTTGCGCTCGATTACCGACAAAACGCCAATTCCTCACAATGGTTGCCGCCCGCCCAAAAAACGACGGGTCTAAGACAAGATCGAGGGTCTCTCTGGGGTCAATTGCGTTTAATCATAACTTGGCCCGTAACTCAGCCCTACTAGATGTAAGAACAGAGATGTTAAAAAGAGGGACGAAGGGTACGCCAAGCCTGTAAACCTCTTTAATTTATTGTACAACGAGTTTAAGCAGCAGAGCTGCACAAGGAGGATAACTTGGCACGTTATGTAGATTCAGTCTGTAAACTGTGTCGACGAGAAGGTGAAAAGCTTTTTCTAAAAGGGGATCGCTGCTTTTCGCCAAAGTGCGCCATTGAGCGACGGTCGTATCCGCCCGGTTTGCATGGGCGGCAGAGCCAATTCCGGCGTAAAGAATCGGATTATGGGCTGCAGTTAAGAGAAAAACAGAAAGCTCGGCGGCTGTATGGCGTGTTCGAGCGCCAGTTTCGGCGATATTTCCGAGAGGCCCAGCGTCAAAAAGGTTTGACCGGTATTAATCTCTTGATCATTTTGGAAAAACGCCTGGATAATGTTATCTACCGTTTGGGTTTGGCTACTTCCCGTGCTCAGGCGCGCCAATTGGTCTCTCACGGCCATTTTGATGTGAATGGTCGTAAGACGAACGTCTCTTCGTTCCTGGTTTCGCCGGGTGACGTTATTGCGGTTCGCGACAATAGCCAGAAGTCAACCTTTTTCAAGGAATTGGCGCAAAATTTGGATGTTACCCGCGTCCCTGATTGGTTAAGGCTGGACCCCAAAAATCTTACCGGTGAAGTCGTAAGTGAACCGACCCGTGATCATATTGACGTCACCCTCAATGAGCAGCTGATTGTTGAGTTTTATAGCCGGTAAAACAAAATCCGCCTGAGCGGGAATTGTTGTTTGTTAGAAATAAAAAAGTTTAATGTAGGTCCTTTTTGGAGGGTGTTCCGTTGTCTGAACTCAGCATGGTTTTACCCAAGATAGAAACCGAAGCCAGTTCTAAAAGTTATGGTCGATTTAGTATCGGCCCGCTGGAGAGCGGTTATGGTATTACGCTGGGTAATGCGCTCCGACGCGTATTACTCTCGTCTTTGACTGGCGCCGCGGTCACCTCGATTCGGGTGAGTGGAGTCCATCATGAATTTTCTGATATTCCCAACGTTCGTGAAGACATGACGGCGCTGATTCTAAATGTAAAGCGTCTCAGATTGAAATTGCATCAGAATGAATCTGCCCGGCTGCATGTGGAAGTTAAAGGTGAAGGTGATCTCACGGCTGGTGATCTCGAGTGCCCTCCTTACGTCGAAATCTTGAATCCTGATTTGCATTTACTCACGGCTGACTCACCGGATACTGAACTGGACATTGAGTTAGTCGCGGAAATGGGGCGCGGTTACTCCCCCTCTGAAGAACGGGGGAAGTTGCCCATTGGTGAGATACCGGTCGATGCTATCTTCAGCCCGGTCCGGAAAGCCAACTTTGTGGTTGAGCGCGCTCGGATTGGCCAGGCCACCGACTACGATCGCCTCATCCTTGAAATCAGTACCGATGGGACTATCTCGTCGCGTGATGCGCTGAGTGAAGCGGCCAAGATTTTAGTCCAACATTTCTCGCTCATTTCGGGAGTGACCGAGGTTGAGTTACCCGGTGAAGTTGAACAAGAGGGCGGCATTCCGAGTAAGATTTATGAAACACCGGTTGAAGAGTTAGAACTGACCGTACGGGCTTACAATTGCCTCAAACGGGCCGGTATCACTCAGGTTGGGGAGATCTTGGAGAAATTAAAGAAAGGTCAAGATGAAATTCTGGCCATCCGCAATTTTGGGCAGAAATCGCTGGATGAGTTGATGGAAAAATTGGAGGAAAAAGGTTTTCTGAATGTTCTCAGAGAAGAGGGCGAAGATTTTTCTTCCATCATTTTGCCAGAGTATTCAGAATAAGCTGTGATCATTCAGTACGTGTATGTATTAGGGTGGCTGAATGCTTCATGGCTTCTTGAGGAGAGACAGTAATGCGACACAATATTATGGGGCGCCGGTTAGGTCGTTCGACCAAGAATAGAAAAGCTCTGTTTCGAAATTTGACCACGGAACTATTTCGACACGAACGGATCAAAACTACCGAGGCCCGAGCCAAAAGTATTCAACCGATTGCAGAAAAATTGGTAACGTTGGCCCGACGCGGTGATTTGCACGCTCGTCGACAGGCGGCGCGTGAACTTTATGATCCGGCCGTGCTGCAAAAATTGTTTGATGAAATCGGGCCACGCTTGCAAGATCGCAACGGCGGCTATACCCGTATCTATAAATTGGGACCGCGACGAGGCGACGCCGCCGAGATGGTTTTTATCGAACTGGTTGGCCAGGCAAGCTGAGGTTTTAAGGGGGGCTGTGGTGGTCCCTGAGGGCCGGTATCGGGCTGTGGTGGGCTATGATGGCACTGATTTTTTGGGCTTCCAAATTCAGGTCCAGGGCCGAACGGTGCAGGGAGAAATTGAAAAAGCGCTCAACAAGGTTACCCAGGCTGACATTCGGATAGATGGGGCCGGTAGAACCGATGCAGGTGTGCACGCCACTGGTCAGGTCATTGCTTTCAACGCCAGTTGGAAACATTCGTTGGTAGATTTTCAGCGAGCGTTGAATGCTTTACTCCCGCCAGATATTGTGATTAGTAAGCTGCAACCTGTCGAAAAGACTTTTCATCCCCGATTTGGGGCGATTAGCCGGTCTTATCAATACACCCTTATCAATCAACCCTGGCCCAGCGTTTTAGAGCGGCGCTACAGCTACCACGTAAGAGAGCCGTTAGATGTAGCAGCAATGAGACAGGCCAGCAAGTTTTTGGTGGGCAGCCATGATTTTGCCTCATTTGGTAAACCACCTCAGGGTGAAAACACGGTTCGATGGGTGATGCAGGCGGATTGGTCTACAACCGGGAACCGATTGATTTTTGAAATAACGGCCAA
Source organism: uncultured Caldilineaceae bacterium (assembly GCA_964477335.1). Lineage (GTDB taxonomy): Bacteria > Chloroflexota > Anaerolineae > 4572-78 > J111 > CAYNLK01. The sequence continues at coordinate 4,940 of CAYZHI010000057.1, forward strand.
TGCCTTCTTGTATCGGATGGTTCGAACAATTGTCGGTACACTGGTTCAGGTCGGGTCAGGGCAGTTGGCGCCGGGAGAGATAAAAGATATTTTGGAACGCCGTGATCTAACTTTATCTGCACCACCTGCACCGGCTTGTGGTTTATGCCTGGTACGGGTTACTTACCCTGAAGATAAGTAGAAGTCGCCAGCACATTAGCTAGCGTTTCGTTTATATGAGGAGTTTGATGATCGTGAGAACAATAAGTGCTAGAGAACAAGACGTTCAACGTGATTGGTATGTCATCGATGCCCAGGGGCAGACCTTAGGCCGTTTGGCCAGCCGGGTGGCTACGCTTCTACGGGGAAAACACAAACCGATTTATACACCCCACGTGGATTGCGGTGACTACGTAATTGTGGTGAATGCGGAAAAAATTCACGTTACCGGTCAAAAAATGACCCAGAAAAAATATTACCGGCACTCCGGCTATCCCGGCGGGTTGAAAGAAGTGACCCTGCGAGATCAGTTGCAGAAATTTCCGGACCGGGTAATAGAAAAAGCGGTTCAGGGCATGTTGCCCAAAAATCGTTTAGGTCGACGTATGTTCAAGAAGCTAAAGATTTACGCTGGCCCCAGCCATCCTCACCAGGCGCAGCAACCCAAGGCATTGGATTAGTCAGTAGTATATCGGCGAGCATAAAAGCTCTTATTGCTTGAGGAAGTGAGTAAATTATGACAGAAATGCAATACTATGAAGGTTTTGGCCGACGAAAAACGGCGACAGCCCGGGTACGGCTGTATCCTGACCCTGAGGCCGGTTTTGTGGTAAACAACAAATCCTTGGAGGAATATTTCACGCGGGGCATCGACCAGATCGCAATTCTTGAACCATTACAAGCGTGTGGCACCCAGGGACGTTTTGCCATTTCAGTTAAGGTCAATGGCGGCGGCGTTACCGGACAAGCCGGCGCGGTTAGATTAGGCATAGCGCGAGCCTTATTGAAAGTGGACCCCGAGTATCGTAAATCTTTACGCCAGCACGGCCTGCTAACCCGTGATCCGCGCGCCAAAGAGCGCAAGAAGCCGGGCCTCAAGCGAGCCAGAAAGGCGCCCCAGTACACCAAGCGCTAGCTGTTGTAACAACTCGATGGGTGACTTTGTGTAGTTTCCGGCCCCCAAAGAGCCGGCGGAGCGCTCCAAATTAGATCTGTCAGCTTTTGGCAAACATGAAATACCATCATGGCGGGGACTAGAATCCGCGCTGGTCTGACAAAAAAAGAAAAAGAGATACCCTATAGGGTATCTCTTTATTTCTGAATTGAGGCCAAATCAAAGCCAATATAAGATGATAATCACCGACAGGCCAAACAGGACGATACTGATCTGCAAAGGCCTATCCGTTAGCAGTACTTCGTCCGGCGCGCCTCCGTTTCCCTGCACGTGGATAACATACAGATAGCGAAAGATTCCATAAATTACAAATGGGATAGTCAGCATCATCATGTGGTTGTCAGGCAAATTAGGAGCGGAGAAGGTGTAAAAGGAGTAGGTCATCACTGTACCGGCGGTAACCACCGCCATCATTTCATCCAAAAAAGGCAAGTTATACTCGTTTAAAATTGTCCGGGCGTTAGCAGCCTGGTCTTTGAGTAGAGCCAATTCTTCCCGCCGTTTGCCCAACCCCAAGAAGAGAGCCAGCAATACCGTAAATACATATAACCAGGGCGAAAACCGTTCAGCTTCGACCAGAGCCACCCCGGCCGCAACCCGCAAAACAAAACCTGCCGCAATGGTCAACACGTCAATAATGACGATATTCTTTAGTTTGAATGAGTAAGCAATTTGCAGCAGCAGATAAGCCGTGATGATGATCCCAAAATAGAAATTCAATATGAAGCTGAGCGGTAAAGCCAGAGCCGGGATGAGAATGGCGATGATAAAGGCAACCCTAAAAGGTACCTGACCGGACGGAATGGGGCGATGTTTCTTGGTGGGGTGTTGGCGATCTTTGTCGATGTCGACCAGATCATTGATCAGGTACACGGCGCCAGAGATAGCGCAGAGCAACACAAAGCCAATGGTCGTTTTAATTAGGGGTTCAAGTTGAAATAATTTGACATCGAAAATTAAGGCGGCAAAGATAAAAGCGTTCTTGGTCCATTGAGTGGGACGCAGCGATTTAAGCAGTCCAACGATCAAGATTTATTCTCCACATTCACAAAATAGCCTTGTCCAGTCCCGTTCGGCGGTTTGCTCAACCTCAACGCATTGGCTGGCCAAAGTTGGCAACATGGTAACTAATCGACAGAGCTTTGGCAAACCTACCCTGTTAGTCCAACAACTAACAGGTTGCGCACCGCCACTAATTGTGATACGCTGGGTGTTGAGTTGACCATGGCAAAATCCAGGCTTGATAATCTGCTAACTGAAAAAGGGCTGGCCGAAAGCCGGGCTAAAGCCCAGGCGCTGATTATGGCTGGCCAGGTTCAAGTTGACGGCGCCATCGTGACCAAGGCCGGTAGTCAGGTGCCGGTTGACGCCGAAATTAGCCTCAAAGATGATTTGCCGTATGTGAGCCGGGGCGGTCTTAAATTGGCGGCCGCTCTTGACTTCTTTAAGGTGAAACCCGCCGGCGCTATCTGCGCCGACGTGGGGGCGTCTACCGGTGGTTTCACCGATGTGTTGTTGCAGCGGGGCGCGGCCCGGGTTTACGCCATCGATGTGGGCTATGGCCAGTTGGCCTGGAATTTACGCCAGGATAATCGGGTGGTGGTGTTGGAACGAACGAACGCCCGCTACCTGGAAACGTTGCCGGAACCGGTTGAGCTGGTCACCATTGATGTCTCGTTTATTTCCCTGAAACTGATTCTGCCTGCTGTGGTGAAATGGCTAACCCCAACTGCGGGAGTAATAGCCCTGATCAAACCCCAATTTGAGGCCGGCCGGGATCAGGTGGGTAAAGGTGGCGTGGTGCGCGACGTAGAGGTGCACCGGCAGGTTTTGCAGCAGGTGATTGGTTATGCCGGCGCAGTTGGCCTGCAGGTGTTGGGCCTGACGCCTTCGCCTATTACCGGACCGGCCGGAAATCACGAATTCCTGATACATCTGGGCTGGCAGACTCAACTTACCCTACCCGAAACCCGATTGTTGGTTGAGACGTGCCTTGTAATCTTAAAATCTTAGACAAACGTGCCTGGCTTGTGTATAATTCAGCTACCACTCTTGTCACGTATGGTTCCTTTGCATTAAGGTAAAATCGATATGCTGAGATTTCTGGATAACGAAAACAATAAACCTGAAGGTGATCCCGGCGAGGAAACGAGTACCATCATCAGTGGCGCTGATACCTTAGCTCAGGCGCCTGATGGCACGTTAGCAGAAAACGAATTGGGCGTAGTTGATGCTGTTGAGCCAGTGCGGCAACCTGGTGGCGAATTCGAACAAGTTACGATTCTGCGGCAAAAGATTGAGGGTTTGGAAAGACGGATTGGCTATCTCGAAAGAATCGTAAAGGTCAGCCAGATCCTGAATTCTGTCCAGAGTCTGGAGCCTTTGTTACAAATCATCATCCAATCGGCCACCGAGTTAACGAATACGGAGGCCTGTTCCATTTTGCTACTTGACAAAAACACGGGTGAGCTACGCTTTGCCGAAGCAACCGGCGGGGTTAGCGATGCTCTCCGCAAAGTCACGGTTCCGCTGAATAACAGCATTGGCGGGTGGGTCATTCGTAAAGATCGGCCATTGCTGATCCGTGATGCCAAGAGTGATCCACGTTGGCATCAAGGGGTTGATAAGACGATTGAATTTGAAACCCGCTCGATTCTGGGGGTGCCGCTTAAAGTACGAGATAAAGCCATCGGCGTTTTGGAACTAGTCAATAAGAAGGGTGATGCCAGTTTTGGCGAAGATGACATCCAAATTGCCACAACCCTGGGCGCTCAGGCTGCTATTGCCATAGAAAATGCTCGCCTGGTCGATGAATTGCAAGCAGCGTATCGTGACTTGTCGCAGGTGGATCAAATTAAGAATGATTTTGTCAGTGTCGCCTCGCACGAGCTGAGAACGCCTTTGGCCGTAATTTTGGGTTATGCCACCTTTCTTAGAGATAATGTTACCGGTCAGGCCAGCGAGCAACTTGAAATCGTTTTGAGCAGCGCCATCCGCTTGCGGGCCTTGATTGACGATATGGTCAACCTGCGCCATATCCAGACGAATGATCTTCAACTTCAGCGGGCCATCTTCTCGCTGCGGCAGTTGACTCTGGATGTTATCAAAGAATTTTCTGAACTGGTTGTCGGCAAACAGCAAACATTGACCACAAAATTCAGCCCACCGGATGCACCCCTAAATATTGATGCGGACCGCCAAAAAATTTACCTGGTGCTGGCTAACCTACTTTCAAATGCCATCAAATTTACTCCGCCCAAAGGGCGCATTCACATAAATGTAGAGTTGAAGGGCCACAAATATTGGGTGAGCATAATCGACACGGGTATTGGTATTCCCCAATCAGATTATGACCGGATTTTTGATCAGTTCTATCAAGTGGAACCGTCGCTTACACGCAAATACCAGGGTATGGGCTTGGGTTTATCCATTGCCAAAGGCATGGTTGAAGTTCATCAAGGTCGAATTTGGGTGGAAAGCGTAGTGAACAAGGGTAGCAAATTTACCGTTGTGTTGCCAACTGCTCCTGATGTGGCCTAGCAACCCAACCCTGGGCCGGAGCAGTTATACCTGTATGGAGTCGGCATTATGCCCGATATAATTGTGATTGGGGATATTAATGTAGATGTTAATCTAACTATTCCGGCATTTCCAGTGCCAGGTCACGAGGCAATTGCTACCTCCATTCAGATGCATACGGGTGGATCGGCGGTTAACACAGCCATTGCCCTGGCCAAAATGGACATGAATGTTGGCTTCATTGGTCGGATTGGACAGGATACCCTGGCCAGTAAAGTCCTAGAGGATCTGAAAGGTAGTGGGGTTGATTGCCAATTGGTTCAGGTTGATCCCAAGGTTAGCACCGGCCTGATCTTCATTGCCGTCACCGTCGATGGTGAGCGGACTATGTTTGGGGCGCGCGGAGCCAATGCATTTACCGACTCTGAGGCTATTGAGCCTGCCTATTTTGCTCAATGTCGCTGGTTACATTTGTCCGGCTATTCTTTTTTATCTTACCATCAGTATCAAACTGTTCAGTCTGCCCTTGAACTGGCCGAAAATTCCCCCTACACCCGGGTGAGTTTGGATATTGGCACAGAGCCTGCTCTGCGAGCCCGCGCCCAAATTATGGAACTTTTACCCAGAATCGATGTAATTTTTCCAAACGAAACGGAATTAACCCTTTTAGGCGAAGGGCGGTCTATCGAGGCCAGTCTGGATTATCTCCTGGATGGACGCGCCAACGCCATTGTGACCAAGCGGGGTGGTAAAGGGAGTATCCTGGCCATAGGCAATAAGCGCGTTACCATGCCTGCATTTAACATCGATGTCAAGGATACAACCGGCGCCGGAGACAGTTTTAACGCTGGGGTTGTGTTGGGCCGGATCGTCGGTCTCAGTTGGGAAGCGTCGGTGGCTCTGGGTAACGCTTTGGGTGGTTTGGCCGCAGGCCAGGAGGGCGCGGGCGCTCATGCCCTCAATCGCACCCTGGTAGCCCGGTTGGTTGAAAAGCATCTCTTTAAGGAAGAATGGGCTGCTACGCGTTTCGCTCTGGAAGAGCTGGCCCTCTTCTTCGAAGGTCCGCTTTAATACAGAAACTGAAACACAATTGACACCTTGTTTGAAATATGCTATAATCCACCCTGCTTAAGGGATAACGCGTCTCCGTAGCTCAGTGGATAGAGCATTTGGTTGCGGACCAAAAGGTCGCAGGTTCGAATCCTGCCGGGGACGCCTGAACCCAGCTAAAACGTTCTTTAAAATCTAATCCTTTGAGAATAACTGAAGTCGTCGCTGCCCTGGGATACAGGGTAGAGGAACTTCCCGACTCTCGGCTCCGCAGGATATACCTGCGAGCAAGACTGCCTCACGAAACAGTAAGTGAGGGCAAAGCACTGTAAAGTGATTTGACTACAACCGCAACAGAGAGTAGACCAGCCCCAGGCTTTGCCGCAGGGTGATGGGTGAAACGGTAGGGTAAGAGCCTACCAGCGGTGGCCGGTAACGGCGCCGGCTGGGCGAGCGTGCGGTCGAGAGCAAGGTGAGTGGGCCGGGCCGGCCAGGTTCGGTCTCATCGCAGTTACACCGGTGAATTAGGGTAACACCCTCACAGCCAGGCGTAACCACCCTCTCATCCGAGGGTGAGACAGATGACGGCGCGGCATAGCCGACAGAATCGGGAGTATGAAGGTTATTCTGCAAAGGATCAGGCTAAATCGTTGCGGGGTGGAGCAGAGGTAGCTCGCCAGGCTCATAACCTGGAGGTCGGGGGTTCGATTCCTCCCCCCGCTATTGGAGGGATGAAGGGTGAAAGATGAGGGATGAATAGTGCTTCATCCTTCCGCCCTCAGCCTTCATCCCTAATACTTAGGGGTGTAGCTCAATTGGCAGAGCGGCGGTCTCCAAAACCGCAGGTTGCGGGTTCAATTCCTGCCACCCCTGTTGTGCGGGCGTAGTTCAGTGGTAGAACGTCTCCTTGCCAAGGAGAAGGTCGTGAGTTCGAATCTCATCGCCCGCTCTGTTTCAAACAGCCTTACCAACCGGTAAGGCTGTTTTTGTCTAGAAGCTTACTGCACACGTGTGCAGTCAAAATGAAACCGGGGGAATTCACCGATTGTCAGGAGGAAGAAATGATAACGTCAAGAGAACGCGTCAGTTTGGCTTTGAATCACCAGGAGCCAGACCGAGTCCCTCTAGACCTGGGCGGCACGCCGGTGACCGGCATGCATGCCAGTTCGGTTTATGCCTTGCGCCAGGCTTTAAAGCTAGATCCGCCCGGTACACCGGTGAAAGTTATCGATCCCTATCAAATCTCTGGTGAAATCAAGCCCGATTTGATCGAGGCCCTGGGCGTGGATGTGGTCGGGGTGCCGCCGCCCCGTAATTTTTTTGGTTTCAAAAACGAGGGTTGGCAAGAGTGGCAATTGTCTGACGGCACTCCCGTACTGGTGCCGGCCCTATTCAACACTGAACCGGAGCCGGATGGCTCCATCTACCAGTACCCAGAAGGTGACCGCTCGGTTCCGCCCAGCGGTCGTATGCCTAAAGCCGGTTTTTACGTAGATGCTATTATTCGCCAGCCGCTTATTGACGACGATAATCTTAACCCGGAGGATAACCTGGAGGAGTTCAAGTTACTCAGCGCGGAAGATCTGGACTACTTTGCCCACGAAATTGAACGGCTGTACACCCAAACCGATAAGGCAATTGTGGCCAATTTTGGCGGTACCGCTTTTGGCGATATTTCTCTGGTACCGGCTACCTGGCTCAAACAGCCCAAAGGAATTCGCGACGTGGCGGAATGGTATATCAGCACGTTGACCCGCCAGGAGTACATCTATCAGGTGTTTGAACGCCAGACTGACATTGCCCTGGCCAACCTGGCCAGGCTCCATCAGGTGATTGGTGAGCGCATTGCCGTGATCTACGTGACTGGCACCGATTTTGGCACCCAGCAGGCCCCGTTCTTATCGGTCGAAGCTTATCGCGAGTTGTTCTTCCCCTTCCATAAAAAAATTTGCGACTGGATTCACGCCAAGACCACCTGGAAGACTTTTATGCATTCCGATGGCTCAATTATGCCGTTGCTGCCGAGTATCGCCGAGGCCGGAATTGATATCCTCAATCCGCTTCAATGGACCGCCAGGAATATGGACCCCCAAACCCTGAAAGATCGCTTTGGTGACCGGTTTGTTTTTTGGGGCGGTGGGGTCGATACCCAGGGTACGCTGCCCTTTGGTACGCCGGCGCAGATTCAAGAGGAAGTCAGCAGAAATCTGCATATTTTTGGACGCGGCGGCGGTTACGTTTTTAGTACGGTGCATAACGTCCAGCCCGGCGTTCCGGCCGAAAATCTATTGGCGTTATATCAAACTGTCCAGGCGCAGCGAGCTTATCCCTTGACCTGATGAGCGGCCAGCGACCCGCTAACGGGTCAATGGTGAAAATCGGCCTAAAATAAACATCTATCTATTGACAATCGGCCAGTCTTGTGGTAAAATCCGTTATGCACACGTGTGCATAGTCTGGAGG
>CAYZHI010000058.1:0-12979 GCA_964477335.1 uncultured Caldilineaceae bacterium
CCATTAACCCTGGCCAGAGGGCGTTCATAGTTACAAAAGCCCGATCAAACCAGGTAATAAAGACATCGCGTCGTTCGTGACGGATGGCGTCAACGATGGCCCGGGCCGCCCGTTCAGGGGGTACGCCCGCTACCCGCCCACGCCCGTGCCGACTGCGCCCCAATGAATTGTCATTGAAGCGGGTCACCGTCACGCCGGGATAAACGGTGCAGACGCGGATATTATCGGCCCGCAACTCGAGCCGCAGACTTTCGGCCATTTTTTCCAGGGCGGCTTTGCTGGCGCAGTACCCGGCGATACCGGGCATCGCCCGGCGGCCCACAATCGACGAGATATTGATGATCAGGCCGCCCTCGGCGTTGGCCTTGAGGGTGGGTATGGCTGCTTGGATGAGCGCCACCGGGCCAAAGTAGTTGACATCCATCACTCGCCGCGCCTCAGCTTCGTCCAGATCGAGCAGGTAATCACCCACGCCGATTCCGGCGTTATTGATAACGATATCGATGCGGCCAAAAGCCTCGACGGTTTTTTGGGCCAGGGCGGCGGCTTGAGCGGTGTCGCCCATATCCGTCGGAAGGGGAATAACCGGCTGGTCGGGACGACTCAATTCAGCCGCCAACGCATTCAAGCTGTCCGCACTACGGGCCGCCAGGACCAACCGGCAGCCCGTCTGAGCCAGCAATTGAGCGGTGGCCCGGCCAATGCCTTGAGTCGCGCCGGTGAGAATCACCACCCGATTCTCAGGATTCATGCAGGTTACCCGAACCAATTTTTAGCATTGTACTATTATAATATAAGGTTGGGGGAAGCAAAAAGGAAGCCGGGAATGCGGCTACCCTAAGCCGTGCAGCCGCCGGATTGCCACCAACACCATCAGCGCCAGGCTGGTCAAAATAATCAGACTGGCGCTGATAAAACGAAGGATGGCCAGTCGAGTTTCCTCAAAGTTATGCTGAGTTCTACTCTCGGAAACAGTTACAATGGCCGAGTTGTCTGCGGGTTCCGTTTCTACCGGGGTCACCGCGGCATTGTGGTCAATCGCTTCCACAGCGGGAGAAGCTACAGCCGCGGTTTCAGTTGTTGGCGGCGAGGCGGTTGTCGGCGCGGGCGCCAGGTTGGGCGCCCGACTGGGTGCAGGCGCTTCCGGTTCGGCTGGAGCTTCTAGTTTTTCCGGGGCCACAATTTCAACAGCCGCCGGCTGAACTTGAGGCGAACCTTTGCTGAGTTCGATGGCATGCTGACCGCCCGGCGCCAAAAAAACAGTGTAAGCATCGTGGCCAACAGTTTCGGTAGTAAACTGGACAGGCGCGCCGTCAATGGTCACCTCATAAACGTGTTCCGACCGCAACTTTAGCACCTTGACCACGATCGCTCCCTCGACGTTGGCGCCGTAATCAAGTCTGGTTACATTCTGATCCCAGTCATAACTGTAGGCGGCATAGCGGTCGGTAGCAGCCTGGTACACGCGGATGAAACCGTCGTTGAGGCCCAGCCGCGGTTGCAGGGTCAACCCCTGGCCGGTCAGATCGACCCCAAAGAAGCCCTCGATGATGGCGCTGCCCATTGTACCGGCGGCGGCGCTGTAATAATGGCTGCCTTCGTGGCGAGAGTCGGTGGTCGATTGCCACTCGATGATGTTGCCGGGATGTTTTTGCCAATCATTGGCCACCTGAAGCAGGTGCACCAGGGCGGTCTCGGCAAAGCCCTGAGTGAATTCGGCTTTGATCTGCACGCCGCCCCACCAATCCCAAACGCCGCCGTTTTGATAGTTGCCATAGCCCATGCCCAGGTAATCAAAAAAGAGATTGGGCCATTGGTTGGGGTAGTAGGGATAGATCGACAATCCCGGTTTTTTGGCTCCGGCCGCCAGGCGGGCCTCTTCCAGCCGGTCGAAGATGGCGGCGCTTTGCTCAAAGTCGGTCAGGCCGGTGAAAACGGCCAGGGCATTGGCAATGCTGACCATATTCGACTCATCAAAATTGTGCTCTAATGGGCTAATGTGGGCATGGGTGAGGTAAAAGCCCTTGTCAGCCTGCCAGAGAAGCTGGTTGGTCTGCTTTTTCAGAGCCTCGGCTTTGCTCTGCCACTCGTCGGCCTGAGCCGTCTGGCCGACCGCGGCATTCATCCGGGCCAACTCGATCAGGGCCAGATAGGCCAGGGCCTGGTCATAAATGGAAGCCGTCAAATGATCCTGGGCTGGATTGTAATCGGTGTAGCCGGGGCCTTTCTCAAATTTTACGTCGCCCCAATCGGTGGTATGGCCGCGCCAGAGTAGCTGCAAATCGGCGTCTAACCGGTGCCGGTAGAGCCAGTCGGCGGCTAAGTTAAGTCGCTCGATGATAGGCAGGCTATTGATTGGCTTTTGCAGCCAGTCAGAATCGTAGGCCATATTGTAATAAAGATAAGCCGCGTGGATGAGGCTGGTCTCTTCGTCGGTGGTGATGGTTTGCTTGTTGCTGCGGCCATCGGGGGTGATGATTCCGCCAATGGCCCCGGCTCCGGCCACCACCCCAAAATCACCGTCGATACTGCGGCTATTGGCGGTATATTGCCGGCGCAGATAGGCTTCGATCGGTTCCCGCAAATATTCATCGGGGTAGTAATATTGGGCGGTTTCCATCCCCCAGGCGATGTCGCGGACGTACATCTCCGGGTAGACTTTGCCGGGGCGAAAGCCGTGAATGATTTCGTTACCGGCATTGAAAATAGCCTCGCCATGGGAGAAATTGTGCGGAATATACCCGGATGTGGCGTTCAGATCCGGTAGACCCGGCAGCAGCCAGGTGGTTTCTGTGTTGTACGAGAGGTCGGTCGGTAAGGCTCGATTGGCCCTGACTTGCGGCGGCGGAGCCAGCGCCACGGCCAACCCCAGTAGTAACAAGCTCAGCAGCGCCAGCCGTTGAAGCTGGCTGACCGCGGCGCCGCCTGGCCAGGACCGCCGGGCCAGGGTCAGCTTGATCTGGCCCGACAGGCCCACAGCCGCTTCTGCTTTTAGTTTGGTCGAGGCGGGCATAACGTAGAACCTTATAGGCTAGGTCGGATAAATATACATAATAAGTATACATAACAATCGAAGAGTCGGCAAATTGACATGATGTATACTATAGGTTGTGGTATAAAAAATGGATTACCCATATATTGGGGGAAGAAAAACGCAGCAAGACGAAAAACGAAACAAAAATCGTAATCAAGGAGGAGGAGATGAAGAGATTAAGGGATTGGGAGATTGGATAGTCTTGAGTCTCCCCATCTCCGAATCTCCTAATCCCCGCAAATTTATCCACCTTGGGGGAGTGGGTAGCTACCAAGAATCTTTAAGGTCGAACCTGGCCGTTGCCAAATACCACCCACTTGTAGGTGGTCAACTCTTTCAGGCCCATCGGGCCGCGAGCGTGCAGAGGCTGGGTACTCACAGCGACCTCGGCCCCCAGGCCAAATTGGCCGCCGTCGTTGAAGCGGGTACTGGCATTGACCATCACTGCGGCGGAGTTGACTTCATCGACAAAACGCATCGCCTTGGTGTAATCTTCGGTAATGATGGCGTCGGTGTGGCCGGTGCTGTGCTCGTAGATGTGATCGATGGCCTCATCTATGTTGTCGACCACTTTGATCGCCGCTATCAGCGCCAGAAATTCGGTGTCGAAATCCTCCGGGCCGGCCGGTTTGACCGCTGGGTGATCCTCCAGAATAGCCAGGGCACGCGGCTCGCAGCGAATCTCGACGTTGTGCTCAGCCCAGGCATCGGCCACCCGCGGCAGAATTTGGGACGCCACCGCCTGGTGAACCAGCAGCGTGTCCAGAGCGTTGCAAACCGACGGGCGCTGCACTTTGGCATTGACGGCAATAGGGATGACCTTGGTCAAATCCGCGGACGAATCTACGTAAAGATGGCAAATGCCTATGCCGCCGGTTATTACCGGCACGGTGGCATTTTCAATGGCGAACTGGTGCAGGGCGGCGCCGCCACGCGGAATAATCATATCAATCAGCCCGTTGGCCCGCAGCATCTCTTTGACCATGGCCCGGTCGGTGGACTCAATCAACTGCACCGCGCCCGCCGGCAGACCGGCTGCCTCACAACCAATCCGCACCGCTTCGGCCAGGGCCTGGTTCGATTTGGCCGATTCTTTGCCGCCGCGCAAAATGGCGGCATTGCCGCTTTTCAAGCACAACGCCGAGATATCGATGGTAACATTGGGGCGACTCTCGTAGATTACGCCGATGACGCCAATTGGGATGCGCCGTTTGCTCACCTGTAAGCCATTGGGCAGGCGGCGGCTCTCAAACATCTCACCCACTGGGTCCGGCAAATTGACAATCGACTTGACATCGTTGGCGATACCTTCCAGCCGTGGCGCCGTCAACAGGAGCCGGTCGAGCAGGGCTTCGCTCAAACCGTTCGTGCGCCCGGCTTCGATGTCCTGATCATTGGCGGCCAGAATCGTCGGTTCATGTTCCATAATTGTGTCCGCAATGATTTGCAGGGCTTTGTTTTTGGCCGCGGAACTCAGATTAGCCAGAACTCGAGCCGCTTGTTTGGCGGCTTTACCCTTCCTCGCCAGTTCTTGGTTCATAGATTGGCTCCCTTCTCCTTTTTGATATTAGATCGATTGCCGGCTTAGTTTGGTACGTAAACCCGTAACATCGTCGTCGGGGTCAGCGCTGTAATTGCGAATCGGCCCAAAGCAGCCGGCAATAGGCTAAAGCGGACCGCCTCCAGTTCGAGCAGGGAGCCATTCCAGGCCACCTGGCCTCGTCCTGAGATAACACCCCAGATTTCGAAGGTGCTGCCATCGGTCTCAGCCTTGAAAGTGGCCCCCTGCGCAAACGACACTTTTTCCACTTTAAAGTAAGGACAAGTGGTGATTAACTCACGGCGCAGCCCTTCACGGTCGGCCAACAACTGGGGCGTAAATGGACCGGGTTCGATCTGGTCAAAATTGATCACGTCAAGGGCTTTATCGACGTGCAACGGGCGGGGTTTGCCATCCGCGCCAGGCCGGTTCCAATCGTACACGCGGTAGGTAGTATCAGAATTCTGCTGGATTTCCGCCACCAACAGACCGTCCATAATGGCATGCACCGAGCCGGCCGGGATAAAAATGCTGTCTCCGGCCCGGACCGGCAACCGGTGCAGACAACTCTCCAATCGACCCACTTCCAGCGCCTGGCGGAAAGAGGCGCGGGTTACCCCCGCTTTGAGGCCGTAAATAAGATACGCTCCCGGTTCGGCGTAGAGAACGTACCACATCTCGGTTTTACCTAACTCGCCGTTTTCGTGGCTGTTGGCATAATCATCGTCGGGATGGACCTGGACAGACAGAGGCTTGTTAGCGTCGAGTAGTTTGACCAGCAGGGGAAACTTGCCCCGTTCTAACATGGCCTGGGAGTTGCGGCCCACCAGGTCACCCCCGAGCAGATCGAGTAGTTCCGGCAAAGTCCGGCCGGCCAACCGACCGTTATCAGCTTTGGTCGGTGAGGAGGGATGGCCGGAAATTTCCCAGCTTTCGGCCACAATGCCGGGTGGCAGCGTTCGGCCCAGCCTGGTTTCAAGATTACGGCCCCCCCAGATATAATCTCGAAAAACAGGCTGGAAGGTTAAAGGGTAGATTTCTTCGCTCATAACTATTATCATGACTCAGGATCAGGTTTTGAGCAAATCCATTCAGGTTAGGACCGGCCACCAGACCCTATTGAGGCATTCGACAGACCGGTCAGCCTTTCTATGCCGAAAAATGCCCCCAAAATCTGGGATATTCGCACTTTAGCCTGGCTTGGCGATTCCTACGCTCTTTGGTAGAATAGTAAACTTCACGAGGCGTGATCCATTCCCACCAAATCAACTGGCCTGCTCAAGTCAAGCTGATCAATTGAGCGGGTAAGCAAGGTGAAATGAATGACGGAGCGATTGTACACACCGTGGCGGATGAAGTATGTAACTTCAACCCACAAGCAAATTGAGGGTTGTATATTCTGTAACAAGATCGCCGCAGAGACAAAACAGGACCGGGAAAATTTTGTGGTGTATCGAGGTCAAAGCACCTTTGTAATGATGAATATTTACCCTTACAACACCGGTCATCTGATGGTTATTCCCCAGGCCCACGTTTCTACCCTGACCGATGTTTCAGCTCAAACCCAATTCGAAATACTGGTTCTGACAACCTACTTCACCGAACTGTTATCTCAACTGATGAACCCGGATGGCTTTAACATCGGGCTCAATATTGGCCGGGCAGCCGGCGCCGGCATCGACAGCCATCTTCATTTGCACCTGGTGCCCCGCTGGAGCGGCGACAGCAATTTTATGCCGGTGATTGGCGAAACGCGGGTATTGCCTGAAGAACTGGGCGATACTTACGATAGGATTGTGGCCGTACTCAAGCAACAGCCGCCCCAAATTCCCGTTTTATTCGATTCAAAAATTGATAACCAAGCCAGGAAGGAGTGACCGATGTATCAGACCGACAATCTGTCCCATACAGACGCATTGAAGATTATTGCCGCCATTCAGGCTGAATTGGAGAAACATAACCAGGGCGCTGCGGTCGCAGTGGCCGATGCCCACGGCGAGCTAATCGCTTTTCTCCGGACCGATGGCTGCAAGCTGCCCTCGATCAATATTGCCATCAACAAAGCCTTCACCGCGGCCCGTGAACAAACAGAATCAAAATCGGTGGGCCAGGCCTCACTCCAGGAAAAATTCCCTATGACTAATTTTGGTGATTTGCGTTACACCGCCTGGGGCGGCGGCGTGCCCATCAAATATCAGGGCAAGGTGATTGGGGCAGTGGGTGTCAGCGGCTTGCCGGAGGAAGAAGATATGCAGTTGGCTCGAATGGCTGCAACTTTAATCGGCTAATCAGTAGATTGGCCCTCAAGTTTTGAACTCGTCTTAAAAACAGCAGGCCCTATGCCAGATTTATAGGCATAGGGCCTGCTTGAATGTGAATTGATGATAAAATTGCTTACAAAATAAAATATTCGATTACAACAGCTTGAAAATCACGATAGGTACCTGCTTTTCATCCCCCCACCCCTGAGCGGGAGTGGGTCATATGCTCAGCGCCGTCGGTGAGCTGATCACCAAACACCACCCCCAGCGCGAGAGTGGGTCATATTGTACACAATATTGCTAAACACGTTACCCACTACCGGACCAAGAATAAGCAGGATAGCAATAACTACAATGGCCACCAGAACCAGGATTAAAGCATACTCAACCAAACCCTGTCCTTTGTCGCGGGGTGGCAGCAACAGCGGCAGAAATGACTTTAACCAGAGCCAGAGCATCACAATCATGGGGTCACCTCCTTTCTACAAATTTTGAATAAACAGTTCATAAGATATACCGGTTAAGATATATCCTGATCCTGTTTTACACACAACTAAGAATTAAGTCCTCTAAATCGATACAAAAAGCCCAATTTTAACCTATCATATCGCCTTGTCTAAACCCTGCATATAGTCAATTTGGCCTATAGGAGAACGAAGTTGGGACAGGCGTTATATTTCTCGGCTCATCCTGATCATTCGACACGGGTGATTGTATCGGCCACCAATACGTTGTTGGTTCGCAACAGACCCACTACTTCAACGATATCTCCTTCTTGGATATTGGCATCAATCGTGACATCGTCAGGTAGGAAAATGGTGTGGTTTTCAACAATCCACAGATTTTCGCCTTTTGTTTTTAATGTACCCCGGAATTGGATCACGGCGGCCCGGTTCTGCTCGATGAGGGCTTCAATTTCTGCTAAACGGCGTTGATTAAATATCTGTTCTAGTTCGGCCAGTCGCTCTGGATTAGTAGTTACAGTTAACTGAACGCTCTCGGAGAGACGTTTAACCCCATATAGAAAATCGCCCGGGATTGTATCAGCAGCCAGATAATTCAGGGTCAGGCTTACCAGAACTAGAGTAAGAATAACAGTTACAGAAATTGTGATCAGATCGTTTAATACGGCTTCTCGGGTGGTCCGTTTCTTGATGACTTTGAAGATCGCCCGCAATTTTTCTGGCAACGGAGAGCGGGTAATCGGCGACAATTCGGCCACCTGCCGCATGTATTCAGCTTGCAGAGCTGCTTTTTTTTCCGCCGGCGCTAGCTGAGGATTTGGTTCGGCCAGGAGCATAGCTGCGTAAAGTATTGGACGTAGCTCGTTGGCGTAGTCAGGCACCTCGGCCAAAATCTCCTCAAGAGGAACCCCTGCCTGCAAAGCCGAGATGCTCTCGTCGAGGATAGATTCAAATCTATCCGTCACGATGCACCTCCCGCGGCATAAAGCGTGCCAATGAAGCCAGCGCCCGATGCTGCAACGCTTTGACCGCCCCAACTGATTTGTCCATCAATCGGGCTGTCTCGGCCAGGCTCAATTCCTCTCCGAATCTGAGCGCAATTACATGCTGTTGTTCCTCCGTCAGTCGTAACACAGCTCTCCGTAATAACGGAGCCAGCTGAGCTAAATCGATTTTATCGGCCAAAGATGGCTCATCGGCTGCTATATCGTCCATCAAGGGGACAGTCCTGGTTTGTTCTTTGATGTAATCGGCCGCCAGATTTCGGGCTACAGTGTACAACCAGCCGCCCAGAGACGTTCGGGGTGGTTTACCTGCTTTTAAGGCCTTGACCAGGGCAAAGAATACTTCGCCCGTTAAATCGGCGGCTGCGTCCGGTTCGCCCAGGCGATAGCTCAGATATTGATATATTCTATCAAAATAATAGTCATGAACTTCCGCCAGGGCCTGCTGGTCGTGCTGTCTAATCCGCTCTAGTAGAGAGCGTTCATCATCCACAACCAGACCTCTCCTTTCGCAGTTGACCCCGTCTACTGGTAAAGTCTTTTTCTAACTCAAAAAGAAACGGGGTGGCCCAGAACAAAACCAAGATTAAATTATCACCCTTTTTCAAATGACCAAGACTCGGCAGCTTTCATAGCAAGATACCATAATTTCCCGGCAACACCAAATATTTATAGCCGATAAGCCTTGTTAACATTTTAGCAGAAACTCAAATAATTTTGTACCCAAAAAATTGGTGATTTTTTGTGAAAATTTGCGGCTTGCCTTGATCTCAAGGCCATTCCTATTATAATTGGCCGTATGGTCAAGAGATTATTAATTGTCGAGTCGAGCAAAAAAGCCCGGACAATCAAAGGGATGCTGGGGCCCGATTATATCGTCGAAGCGACGGGCGGTCATATTCTGGAGATGCCCACCGACGACCTGCATGTTAATTTACAAGATTTCACCCCTACCCTGCACCTGATGCGCGGGAAGGGGCAGAAAGTGGCGGCGTTGAAAGAGGCTGCGGCCAAAACCGAGGTGGTCTACCTGGCCACCGATATGGATCGCGAAGGAGAAGCCATTGCCCACCATGTGGCCGAACGGTTAGGCCGGGCCACGGCCAGCAAGATTCGGCGGATAACCTTTACGGCCATTACTGAGGACGATCTTCGGGCAGCCCTGGCAGCCCCTCGCCAAATCGACCAGCGACTGGTCGAAGCTCAAACCGCCCGCCGGGTCACCGACCGGCTGGTCGGCTATATGGTCAGCCCGGTGCTGTGGCAGGGTTTTTCAGGCTTGAAGCGCCTTTCGGCCGGGCGAGTGCAGTCGCCAGCCCTGTGGTTGGTGGTGGAGCGAGAGCGGGCCATCAAGGCTTTTGTGCCGGAAGAATGGTGGAGTATCGAAGCCCAGCTCTCCAAAACTATTGATCCGGCCCGGCAAAAGTTTTGGGCTGTCTTGTTCAAGATCAAAGACAAAAAGCCGGAGTTAAAAACTCAGGCCGAGGCCCAACAGGTGCTGGTCGACCTGCGCGGCGGCGACTGGCGAGTTCAAGACGTGCAGAAAGGAACGCGCCAGCGTAAACCATACCCACCCTTCACCACCGACTCGCTCCAGCAGGCTGCCTCCAGCCAGTTGGGCTTCAATCCCCGTTTGACCATGAAGCTGGCCCAGGAGTTGTATGAAGGGGTAAAATTGGGCGAGGGCAAAACCGCCGGTCTAATTACCTATATCCGCACCGATAGTGTGGCTGTGGCCCCGCAAGCCCAGCAAGCCGCCCGCGCCGTGGTTACCAAATTCTGGGGTGAGGCTTACCTGCCGACTCACCCCCCCCTCTACCAGACCCACGATAAAACTGCCCAGGAGGCTCATGAGGCCATTCGCCCGGTTGACCCATGGAAAACCCCCAAAGCCGTGGAAGCCTCCTTGACGCCGCAACAGTACAAACTCTACCTGCTCATCTGGCGACGTTTCATCGCCAGCCAGATGAAACCGGCAGTCTACGACACCGTCACGGTCGACATCGATACGATTATTGAGGGCCAACCGACCAGCTATCTCTTCCGGGCTACCGGCAGCACGCTGCGCTTTGCCGGTTTTTTGAAGGTATACGGCGTCGATGCTGACGCCGAGGAGGCCCGCACGCAGCAGAAGCGAACCCCAAACGAACAGGCTGACTCGACCAACACCGATGGGCAAATTGAAAATGAGGCTATGCCCGACCTGGCGCGCGGCGATGATTTGACCCTGCACCAACTGCTGCCCAAGCAGCACTTCAGCCAGCCTCCCCAGCGTTACACAGAAGCTCAACTCATCGGCGCGCTGAAAAAAATGGGTCTCGGCCGGCCCAGCACCTACGCCGCTATCGTCGAAACGCTGAAGGAGCGTAACTACGTGGGGTTGGAACAAAAGCGGCTCTACCCCACGGCGTTGGGCTTTCAGGTGTGTGAGCTGCTGGAAAAACATGTCGCCCTGGTGGTCGATGTTGGGTTTACCGCTCAAATGGAGGCTGATCTGGATCGCATTGCCAGGGGCGAAGCGGACCGGCTGGCGGTGATGCAGGAATTTTATGGGCCTTTCAAGGCGATGGTAGATCAGGCTATGGCCGCTGCGGCTGCCGAGCGGCAGCCGGCGGCGCGGCCGGTCAAAGCGAAAAAAGGCAGCCGAGCGAAAAAAAGAGACCGGGCATTGCCGCCATCAACCAGGGCCGGCCAGCTCTGCCCGCAATGTCAGCAGGGCAGTTTGGTCGTTAAAACGGGCAAGTTTGGGCCGTTTTTAGGTTGCTCGCGCTATGACCAGGGCTGCCGTTATACCGAGAAGATCTCGCCTCAATCTAAACCCTAAGCCAGCCCTCCCCGAATTTTTCGCGATTGATTTCATGGTATAATATTTTGTTGAAGCGAGATGAAAGACGCAGGTGATGGCGATGTCAATTTACAGGCAACCCCTTTTTGCCGGCTTGATTTATGATGAAACCGGCCAGCCGGTCGAAACTACCTTTATTGGCGCGGAACCCCATTATATCATTATGGATGGCGATTTTAAGCGCCACGTGGCGGCCGAGGAGATCGACCGCCAGGTGATCGAGTGGATTAAGCAGCAAGCCACGGCTAATAAAGAGTTGGTATCGGCACAAATAATGAAATTGCTGGGCAAGGATGATTTATTTACCAAAGCTATGGTCGACGCGTCGATTACGCAGATGGACGAACAAGTGATGCAGCAGGGTTTACCCGACGATGCCCGGCTGATGTTGGGGATGATGGGTTTCAAGATTATTGTCAATATTCATGGCGAGCTGGTCAGGCTGGATATGCCGGCCCAGGAATTCCCCGGCGATTTTCCTGAAGGCGATGAATGGTAGATTGTTGCCCCTCTGTAACGCTTATGCTAAAATGGTCTTTTGTGAATTGTTGGTCAGGTACGGTAACGGAAACTAACGGTTATGGAAAGCGCCAAGACGTTCTATCAAAAATTGAATGAAGTGATCGTGGACACACCCGTGGCCGTGGCTACCGTGATTCGAGTGCGCGGCTCGGTTCCCCGGGAAGTGGGCACCAAGATGCTGATCCACCCGTTGGGCCAGCACTACGGCACCGTTGGCGGCGGCTGCGGCGAGGCAGACGTTATTCGAGCCGGTCTCGACGTGATTGAGAGCGGCCAGCCGCAACTGGTCGAGGTCGATTTAACTGAAGACATCAGCATGCAGAGCTTGGGCGTCTGTGGCGGGATCATGGATGTTTATATCGAATGTTGGCCGTAACCCAGAGTCTTTCCAGGCAGCAAAGCAAACCAATTGTTCAACCGAAGCGGAGACAGGCGGCCAACCGGCAAATCAATGACCAACCAACTTCTGGATAACCTGCTGGCCTCAATCGAGCGCCACGAATCTGTCGCTCTGGTCACCGTAGTCAGCGCCAGCGGCAGATACACGCAGAGCCGGGGCCGGAGAGCGTTGGTCTGGCCCGATAAAGAGCCGGTTGGCGACCCGACCACGGCTTTCTTGACTGACCCGATTGTAGCCGAGGTTCGGGCGTGCCTGGCTGAGCGGCGGCCTCAGTTACTAACCTATCAAGACAATGACGGCTCGTTGGAACTGTTTGTGGAAGTCCAGCGTCGGCCGCCTACGTTGATCATCGTGGGGGCCGGCCATGTGGCGCTGCCGTTGGCGCAGTTGGGCAAAATGATCGATTTTGAAGTCATCGTGCTGGATGACCGGCCCAAATTTGCCAACCGGGAACGCTTCCCCATGGCAGATAAAGTTCTGGCCCAACCTTTCCGGGCGACCTTGCGCCAATGGCCCATCGATAACGATACTTTCATCGTGCTGGTTACCCGGGGCCACAGCCACGATGTAGAATGTCTGCTGGAAGTGCTCGATTCGCCGGCGCGCTATATTGGCATGATCGGCAGCAAACGGCGAGTAAAGGCGGTTTTTGAATTATTGGAGCAAGAGCAGGGCATCGACCCGGCCAAATTTGAGCGGGTTTATGCGCCGATTGGTCTGGATATTGGCGCCGAAAACCCGGCTGAAATTGCGGTTGGTATCATTGCCGAGATTATCAATGTTTACCGGGGTGGACGGGCAAGTTCCCTGTCCGACGCGCTGCGGGCTGATCGCCGTTTGCCGCTCCATCCGGGCCGGCTCGAAGCTTAACACGTTAATGTCAATAATTGTGTCCACTTTATTCGTACC
>CAYZHI010000059.1:0-12866 GCA_964477335.1 uncultured Caldilineaceae bacterium
GGTGGAGGGGACAGCAGTATCCGTTGGTGGGGGTGTGGGGGTGGGTGAAAGCGTCACGGTGGGCGGCACAGGCGTATGGGTTGCCGTCGCCGTCGCCGTGGCGGTGGGTGTGGGCGGGGCCAGGGCGATGGGTAGTTGGCCGGCATTGATAGTTCCAACGGAGTCGGGATCGGCCTTAATCCAGCCAACCCCTGCGCCCGTCAGGCTGGTTTTGATCTGCCACCAGCCCCCGGTCTCATCTTGACTTAGAACTTCTGCCGCCGCGCCGGCGGGCAGGTAGCCCAACAAATCATATTCCGCGCCAGGTCCGCTCCGCACCTCCAACCGGGTTTTGGCGGTGGTGGAGGAAGGTTGCTCAGTCCTACCAGGAGTCTCAACTGGGGGGGTAGTTTGGGCGACGAAGTTCCCTTGAAATAACAGATAGAAAACTAACCCTAGAATAATCAAGGCGGCGGCCACGCCGCCAATAATGCCCCACCTTTGCTTACCCTCGGCCACAGGGGGTGGTAGCTTGTGGTCGGAGACTATAGTCGAGTCAAAGCTGGCTGCCTGGTGGTCGCTGAGATCTGCTTGGGCCTTTCTCAAGGCCTCGGCAAAGTCGATGGCCGTACTGTAGCGGGCGTCCGGTTTTGTGGCCAACGAGTGCAAGACAACATCCTCAAGACTTGGGGGGATGTCGGCCCTGATTTGGCGAAGCGGGGTTACCGGTTCCGTACTTCGCTTGACCAGAATGGCCAGGGGTGTGGTGGCGTCGTGGGGAATCGTGCCGGTTAAGACTTTATAGAGAATAATACCCAGGGCATAAATATCCGTCCGGTGGTCCACTTTGCTGCCGGCTGCTTGCTCTGGCGACATATAGGCCGGCGTGCCAATACCTACGCCGGTTCCGGTCAGTTGATCGCTGGCCCCGGCCATTTTGACCAGCCCAAAGTCGCTGAGCAAGGCCCAGCGGTCGTCGATGAGGATGTTGCTGGGTTTAACATCGCGATGGATCACGCCCCGTTTGTGGGCATAATTGAGGGCGTCGGCTACCTGGATGATGTAGTTAAGCAGCTCATCCGCCGGCGTTCTCGCTTCGATCAGGTCACCGAGGGTGCGAGAGTGCTCAACATAACGCATCACAATGTAGTTGTATCTATCCTGGATACCGAAGTCATAGACTTGCAGAATGTTAGGATGAAGCAGGCGGGCTACGGAATGGGCCTCCCGTTGGAAGCGTTCGCTGAAGCCTGGCTGCTCCGCCAGCAGGGGGGATAGAACCTTTACAGCTACAAAGCGGTCTAAGCTGGCCTGGTAGGCTTTGAAAACGTGAGCCATCCCCCCCTGGCCTATTTTCTCTCTGATCTCGTACTGCCCAAGGGTTGTTCCAATCAGCTCTTTCATTTTCTGTCACCCTAATAGTATAGCCAACCTGAATTCCATTATACACCACCCTCGGAAAAATAGAAACCATTTCCGGTTCTGACCATCGCTGAAACATTTGCCGAAACCGGCAAGTTGCGGTATTGTTTAGGTCAGGTCCACCATATGGGGGGATTAAATCTCTGTCTGTTACCCCACAAGCCTCCCAAACAATTCGAGCTGCCAATCCCATCCGGTCAGAGAGACATAGCGTTACCTTTACAACTGAACCGGAACTACTCGCCAGAAAATATTCTACCAAGGAGCCAGTATGGTTTGTCATAAGTGTGGCCAAACAGCGATGGGCATCTGCAAATTTTGTGGCCGAGCCGTTTGTGCTGATCACTATAGCAAAATGCCGATCATCCTGTCGGTCTATGTGGGCAGTGAACAAACGCCAAAAACGATAGTTGTGGCCGACGTGCTCTGGTGCGGAACGTGCAAACCCCAGCCGGAGCCTATCCCAATGCCGGAGATTTACTGATGGCCGGACTCTTTGACCGCTTACAGGACGAACTAGACGCGCGGGAGCAACCCGGCGGTTTGTCGCCGATTGATCTATTGGATCTGCCGCCCAAATTGGCGGCGGTTATTCAGAAAATTGTGCGTAAAAACGGGCTGAAGCTGGATGAAATTGCCGCCGATATGGAGCAGAGTCCGGCAGAGACTCAAGAGGCGCTGGATGAATTGATGGGCAAAGGGTTTGTCCGGCGCATTGAAGTAAAAGGCGAGCTGTGGTACAAGGCCAAGTTTGGCCGGAAAGCCGATAAAACCCTTCACCAAAGCGTCTGGTCGGCTCTGGATGGTCTCATTGAGCCAGAGGACCATTAGTTTTTTCTATCAATTTACAGGGAGACCAACAGTCCCTTTGGGACGATACCGGGGGATGAAAATGGGGGGGACACCCCCCAACCCCCCCGGTCTGCGACGCTATTCTTACAGGGAGATACAGGTATGTCCAAGATTATTTCCGTCCACTCATTTCGCGGCGGCACCGGCAAATCGAACACTACCGCAAACGTGTCAACCTTGATTGCAGCCGAGGGCTTGCGGGTTGGCGTAATCGACACCGACATTCAGTCGCCCGGTATCCATGTCTTGTTCGGCATGGATGAAGATGATATGGTCCATTCACTCAACGATTATCTGTGGGGCAAGTCTGACATTGCCGAAACTGCCCACAATGTTACGGCTAATCTGAAAGCCAACATCAAAGGCCAGATATACCTGATTCCGTCCAGCATCAAAGCCGGTGAAATTGCCCGGGTGCTGCGTGAAGGTTACGATGTGGGCCTGCTCAATGACGGCTTCCACGAACTCATTGAAAAATTGGACCTGGATGTCTTGATGATCGACACCCATCCCGGACTGAACGAAGAGACCTTACTCTCGATTGCCGTATCTGACGCTTTGGCCATCATTCTCCGCCCCGACCAGCAGGACTACCAGGGCACCGGCGTCACCGTTGAGGTGGCCCGCAAATTGGCCGTACCGCAGATGGTGCTGGTCGTTAATAAAGTTCCAACAGCCTTTAATTTTAATGAAGTCAAGGCCAAAGTTGAAGCTACTTATAACTGTCCGGTGGCGGCAGTGCTACCCCATTCCGACGAGATGATGACCCTGGCCAGCGCCGGTGTGTTTGTTTTGCATTACCCAAATCATCAGGTGACCTCTGAACTGAGGCGCGTGGCCGCTCAGTTGATGGCCTAGCTTCGCCAATCAAACCCGAACAGAACGCCGTGATCAGACATAAGCTGACGATTCATTTCTAATCTTCCATTTTGGGGTCTGAAGGCCAACGGTGCCCCGGATGTCATCACAAGTTACCCGGCTCCTTAATAAACTTTTTAATATTCGACCGGCGGAGTGGCCGCGGCTTTCCTTTTTGTTTTTGATGTACCTGGTAGTTCTCACCGGGATCAACTGGGGAGAACCCATTGTCGAGGCGGCTTTTCTGGAGCAGGTCGGCGTTGAGTTCCTGCCGTGGGCCTTTGCGCTCAATGCCATCTTTTCCATCATCAGTATTGCTATTTACACTGCTTTTGCCGACCGGGTCGATAATACCATGCTATTGCTTGTCATCCTGGGGCTGAGCATGGTCGGGGTAATCATTGGCCTGGCGCTGCTTGGCCGGGGACTGGTCGCGCTCACTTATCCCCTGCTCTACTTAGTTCTGAATGTGCCCTTACTGGATATTTTTAACGTCCACTGGGCCACCTATATTAATGGCTTCTACGACACCCAATCGGCTAAACGGATCATTCCGGTGCTGGCTTCCGGCGCTCGCATCTCCGGGATTGTGGCCGGGCTTACTTTACCGCTGTTAAACCGGTTTCTGAACCCGGCGGGGATCATCCTGATCTGGCTCGGTAGTCTGGCGGTAACGGCGCTGCTGGCCTGGCTGATGCCCCGTTTGCTCAAAGATAAACCAGCTGCGGTTGAAAAGGCCGGCCAAATCAGTCCGGACCAACTGGCTGGCGGCTCCCGGCGATCTGCCTCGTACCTGGAAAATGTGCGCGAAGGATTTCGCTTCGTTGTTCAGTCGCCTTTTTTGCGCTGGCTGGCCGTCTCCACCCTGCTGATCTTCACCCTCTTCCCATTGTTAAATTACCAGGCGCTGCATATCTTCCAAAGCGAGCTGCAAACCACCGAGAATATCTCTAATTTCATCGCCTTGCTCAACGGCCTGGGCAACCTCATCGCCCTGCCCATCCAACTGTTCCTGCTCAATCGCCTGATTGGCCGGATCGGGCTGGGCAATGCCAGCATGATTTTCCCGCTGACCACGCTGGCGGTGAGTGGCGCCCTGGTCGCCAGCCAGAATCTTTTCACCGCCGCGCTGGCTTACGTCGATAGAACCACCTTGCGCACGACCTTCCGCAATCCTATCGATAGCCTGTTGTACAACGCCGTGCCGTTGCGGCTCAAGGGCCGGGCTAGAGCTTTTATCGGTGGGTTGGTGGTGCCTATAGGCGCCCTCATCGGTAGTGCCCTGTTGCTGATCCCGCTGGTGCCGACCACCTGGTTGTTGGGCGCGCTTATCGGCTTTTTGGGTCTGGCCTACCCGCTTAGCGCCTGGATCACCCGGCGACAATATACTCAGGCTTTGATTACAATGCTTGAGCAGGAGGACTTTTCTTTCCTGTTTGCCCATTTAACCTCCAGCGCGGTGATGGCCGATCCTACCACCTTAAAGCTATTGCAGCAAAAACTACGAGAAAGCACCTCTGATGAGTTTACCCTCTTCATGGTCCAGCTTATCAGCCAGATTGGCGGCGGCGAAGCCGTCTCTATTCTGGCTGAAACCGCCAGAACAAGCCCATCCGGCCAATTGCGCGCCGCCATCCTCGATACGCTAACTGCGGCCGAGGTTGGTGGAACCCCAGCCCGCCAACTCTACCTTGATTTTCTAGCCGATTCTGACAGCCGGGTGCGCCAGTCCGCTCTGACCGGGCTGGAACGGTTGGCTGGACCTAAAGCAGTCGAATTCCAGGCGCTGGCCCTACCAATGTTGGCGGATCCCGACCTGGGGGTGCGGGTGCGAGTTCTGTCGGCTCTGGCCCGGCGCGACGACTTCTACCAACTGGCCCCGGCTGTAGACGAGTTAAACCGGCTGCTGGCCGACCCCAACCCCCAGCATCGCGCCCGCGGCGTTCGGGTGTTGGGACTGGTTGGCAATGTGCAGGCCGGCCATAGTCTGGGCCAATTCCTGGCCGACCCTGAGGATGAGGTACGGCTGGAAGCGGCCGCAGCCGTGGAGAAGCTCTTAGAGAAGGGATTGCCTGCGCCGGTCACTCAGGCCATCTGGCCGCAACTGACCTTGCTCCTGCAAGACCCGGTTGAGCGAATCCGTCAGTCTGCTATCCAGATGATGGCCCGGTTGGGCCAGCCCGAGTCGTATCAGGCGATCATCACTTCCCTGACCGACTCTAGCCCGGTGGTTAGGTCGACGGCAGTTGAAGCCCTGGTTCAGGTTGGCAAATCAATTATTCCCTTCATTCATCCTCTGCTTGATTCACCCGATTCCCAACTGCGCAAAATGGCTGCGGTCATCTTGAGCCGTATCGATTCCAGAGAGTTTGGCGACTTGAATAAGTCCAATATTATGGGCAATTTGCTGGCCATCTACCAGAACTACAACCTGAGTGAGTCCCTGACCGATTTTAATAAATTCACCGGAATTAAGGTTCTGCAAAGTGTTTTGCGTGAACAAAACCAGGCCCTGCTCGATGAAATCTTTTATCTACTGGCGGCGCTGCATGATCCGGATGACCTAAAAATCATTGCCGAGTCGTTGGCCAGTGACAATGTCCGCACTCGCGCCAATGCCAGCGAAGCGTTGGAAACCCTGACTACGCCGCAAACAGCCCAACTTATTGCCCCTCTCCTGGAGCCCGATCTCAAACCGGATCAGTTACTCGCACTCAGCCGGGAGATGTGGGACATGCAGCAACCCGCCCCGGCCAAAACCATCCACCAATTCAATACCAACCCCGAAAAACCCTTGTTGCGGGCGATTACGGCCTTTGCGTTGGGCGAGATGGGGGCCACACTTAGGAGCCGCACCCCAGTCGAGGCGCCACTGAGCGACGAACTGGTCGACCCGAATCGCAATGAGGCAGTTCCCGGCGCCACGGCAGATGTTGATGCCGGC
The DNA here is from genome assembly GCA_964477335.1 of uncultured Caldilineaceae bacterium. GTDB lineage: Bacteria > Chloroflexota > Anaerolineae > 4572-78 > J111 > CAYNLK01. The sequence goes on from CAYZHI010000059.1 coordinate 6,056, forward strand.
GTCAGGACAGGCCGGCGCCGGTCCGCTTCAATCGATCCGCTGGCCGCTTTGAGCGATTCAGCCCCTCAAGACCAGCCTGCGCCGCGCCCGCGCCGCCGCCCGCCCACCGACCTGCTGGGTTCGCTGTTTGAGCGGGATGAAGTTGCTACACCCCCCCCCGTTCAAACCTCGCCGCCTGATCAGGTGGACTCGCCGGCCGTTCCCCTATCCCTACCTGAAATCGAGGCCATGTTGGCCGCGTCGGCAGCCGATCCGGTTGAGGATGTCAGGAATGCGGCCCGGGCAGCGCAACGGCTGCTGACCGGCTTCAATATTCTCCAGGCCGCCCAAGAGGAGGCAAACGTGCTTTCGACTATTGAACGAATCATATTTTTGAAAGAGGTCCCCTTCTTCCAGGGTATGACCATCAATCAACTCCAGGTACTGGCGACCATCTGTGAGGAGGAGTTTTTTGCGGAAGATCAGCAGATTTTTGGTCAGAACGACACCGGGGGAGCTTTGTACGTGATCGTTAGCGGCAAGGTCGGCATCGAGCAAGAGAAGCGAACCGGCTCTTATGCTCGCCTGGCCACCCTGGGTTCGCACTCTTATTTTGGCGAAATGACCCTGTTCGACAATGCCCCTCGTTCCGCCGCGGCCGTAGCCATTCAGGATACCTTGACCTTGAAGATTCGCCGCGAACCGTTGATTGCCCTGGCCCGCCAGTATCCTGACCTGTCGCTGGAGCTGATTAACGTGCTCAGCGAGCGGCTCCGCCAGGCCAACAACCGGATTGCCGAATTAACCAAAAGCCGGCCGCGTGAATTGCAAAAACTCTATGATACGCTTGATTGACCGCCGATGAAACCGTTAACTTACACATTTGTTGAAACTCCCGGACAAAAACATGTTGAGCTGGTGGCCGCTGCAGCCGATACTCTCACTGTGCCAGGCTGGCAAACCCTGGCCGAGTCAATTGCCCAGGAAGCCAGCTTGACCGCCTATCCGGCGCCGGTTCTCGCCCGCCGCTGGCAGCAAGGCTATGCCGCCATTGCCATTGAGGCTGACGATATTGTTAGCTACACCAGCGTGGTTCCGGTCTATGCTGAGACCAGTCGCCGGCAATTAGCCAGTCTCATTGAAGTTGAAGCCGGCCGGATGCCGGCTGTTGATCTGTTTGAGTTTGCCACCGGCTGGACCCGGCCCGATTGCCGCCGCAAAGGCATCAGCCTGCAACTGCGCCAGAAGTTGCTGGAGCGTTTCAGCCGTCCTAATTGTTTGCACATCAGTATCTCCATCGGGCTGGGCGCTTCACCTATTTTGGAGCGGCTGGGCTGGCAGTTGGTCGGCTGGAGCAAAATCCCCTACGTCACCAGCCTGATCGGCGTGCCAACGGCCGGTCTAGAAGACAAAATCGGCCTGGGCTGGTCTCCGCCTCCTGAGTTGAAACGATATGAAGGTGAACATCTTTCCCCGCGCCAGGATACAGCTCATCCCTGGACTGAGTTTTGCCATTTTTGGGTCTCGAACCCGGCTCTAGCCAGCGAGTTGGATCGCCAACTTTCAACCCTGGTTGAAGCGGAGTTGCATCGCTGGCGCAAAGCCGTGGTTACCGTTCTGACCGTTCCCTCGGAATTTGGCTGGAAGTTGATCCTATTCAAAGATTAAACGCGCTCGCGGACCGTCTGTGATATCTGTCCGACTCGTGGTATAATAAAATATTATGAAAATACACAATTGGCATATCAGCCAGATGGCTCGCCTGCTCATCATCGGTTTCTGGTTGGCGGCTTGTGGGCCGGCGGTGACCGCGCCCACCGCCACCCCCAGCCCCTCGCCGACTCCGGCGCCTACACCCAGCGGTCGCGGCGCCGGCGATACCCTGCGGATTCTCTATTGGCAGGCCCCCACCATTCTCAACCCTCACCTGGCCCTCGGTTCAAAAGATTGGGCGGCCAGCCGGGTAACCTATGAGCCACTGGCTAGCTTCAATGAGGCCGGCGAGCTGATCCCCTTTCTGGCCGCCGAAATTCCCAGCCTGGAAAATGGCGGCGTGGCTGCCGACGGCAAATCGGTTACCTGGAAGCTGAAACAGGGAGTCAAATGGTCTGATGGGCAACCGTTCACGGCGGCCGATGTTCGTTTCACCTACGACTTCATTACCAACCCGGATACCGGCGCGACCACTGCCGCGGTGTACGATGGCGTCGACAGCGTCGAGGTGATCGATGATCACACCGTCAAGATCAATTTTAAGGAGGTCACCCCGGCCTGGTACCTGCCGTTTGTGGGGGCCTGGGGCATGATCATTCCGCAGCACGTTTTTGAAGCTTATAATGGCCCAGAGGCGCGCCAGGCCCCGGCCAATATGTTGCCGGTCGGCACCGGCCCCTACCGGGTGGTTTCCTTCAAACCCCAGGAAGTCCTGTTTCTGGGGACTGACCTGATCGAAACCAACAAGATTGTGTACGAGCCTAATGAGTTTTTCCGAGAAGCGGATAAACCCTACTTCAGCCGGGTTGAGTTGCGAGGGGGGGGCACGGTCAAAGAGGCAGCTCGGTCGGTACTGGAGGTTGGCGATGTTGATTTTGCCTTCAATTTGCAGCTCGACGCGGCCACCCTTGATGAAATGGAGACCGCCGGCAAAGGCGAAGTGCTGGTCCTTTTTGGCGCCTTTGTGGAGCGAATTTTACTCAATCGAACTGACCCCAATCAGGCCACCGAAGACGGTGAACGCGCCAGTATCCAATTTCCCCATCCTATCCTGAGCGATGAGAAAGTCCGCCAGGCGCTCAGCTATGCTGTCGACCGGGAGGCCATCGCCAAACTGTATGGCCGGTCTGGCCGGGCGGTCAGCAATGTCCTGGTTTCACCGGCCAATTTCCGTTCGCCCAATACCTCATACGAGTTCAATCTGGACAAAGCCGCCGCCCTGCTGGATGAAGCCGGCTGGGTTGACACCGATGGCGACGGTATTCGGGATAAAGCTGGGCAGAAATTGAGCCTGCTCTTCCAGACTTCGGCTAACTCGGTACGCCAGGAAACTCAACGCATTGTGCAGCGAGCTTTGGCCTCGATCGGGGTGGAGGTCGAAGTCCAGTTTTTTGATGCCAGCGTTTTTTTCAGCAACGACCCTAACAACTCCAATACTCGTCACCATTTCTACGCCGACCTGGAAATGTTCAGCACCGGCAATCGCAGCCCTGACCCGGCGGTTTACTTCCGCAACTGGACCTGCGCCGAAATTGCCCAAAAAGCCAACAATTGGTCCGGGGCCAACATCGAGCGCTGGTGCAACCCTGAGTACGACGCCCTATTCGAGCAAACCCAGCGCGAGCTTGATCCCGACAAGCGAAAAGAACTTTTTATCAAGATGAACGATCTGCTGGTTGAAGATGTGGTTGTCATTCCCCTGGTTCACCAGGCTGATGTCCACGGAGTCAGCAACACTATCGCCGGTTTGGAATTGACGCCCTGGGATGAGGCGTTGTGGAATATCAAGGATTGGAGGCGCCGGGAACAATGACGACTCCAAAAGCTACCTCATCGACCCAGGCCGGTACGGCTTCCCAGGCTGGTAATGTGGCAGCGAGGGTTGGCGGCTTGCCGGTCATCCGGCGTCTCAAGAATCTAAGCATCGGCAGCAAACTCAATATTGCCTTTGCCATTCTGGTGCTCTTAACCCTGGTGGGGGCAATGGTGAGTTACCAGGCCAGCATCCAGGCCACTACCAGCATTAATCGCACCCAAGAGGTTCGCTTCCCCACTACCCTGGTCTCGTCGCGAGCGCAGCGCGATCTACTGAGAATGTTGGGGGATGTGCGCGGTTACCTGGCGCTGGGTGAAAGCCAATACCGGGACAGTTATCTCCAGTCGCGCCAGGCCTTTGAGGCTGACCTGGCCGAATTGGAGCAGTTGTCGCCTAATCTCAATGCTGAAAATCGGGCCCGCCTGCTTGAATTGCGCCAGACTTTTGAAAAGTGGTCGGCCTTACCCGATACCCTGTTTGAACTGCGCGACGACCAACTGGAACGAGAGCCGGCCTATCGTATTCTGGCCACCGATGGGCTGCGGACCGGGGCCTGGGTCCTGCTCGACATCCGCAGCATGATCGAGGCCCAGGCCCAGCGGAAACCCTCGACGCAGAATACTGAGCTGATTGAAGATATGGCCAATTTCCAGAGTTCCTTTGCCGCTATGCTGTCGGGTTTGCGCGGTTACGTGACCACCCGTAACCGCATTTTCAGGCAGGAGTATGAGGTCAACCTGGAACTCAATGAATTTGCCTGGAGCCGTCTTAAAAGCAAAGAGGCTTTACTGATCCCCACGCAGCAGCGGCTGTTATCGAACATTGGCCAAACCCGCGAGGTTTTTCTGAAATTACCTGACCAGATGTTCACCGCTCTGGAAAGCGAGCGCTGGCGTGAAGACCTCTACCTGTTTACGGCCGAAGCCGTGCCGTTGGCCGAGGAAATGCAGCAGTTGTTAGGCCAGATGGTCGCCGATCAACAGGTTTTTCTGGAAACGGATTTGAATCAGGGCCGCCAGGAATTGGAAACCGCCAATCGCCGGATTTTGATCGGCGGGGTGGCGGCTGTGCTCTTGGGTCTGGCGATGGCCATTATCTTCCGGGAAAATATCGCCGGTCCGGTCCGCCGCTTGACCCGGGTTGCTGAGCAAATCAGAGAGGGCGATCTGGCGGCCCAGGCTCAGGTCGAGTCGGGCGATGAAATTGGCACCCTGGCCGAAACATTCAATGATATGACCGGCCAATTGCGCCGCACCCTGATTCAGGTGCGCAAGGAAAAGAAGCGCGCCGACGACCTGCTGGACGTGGTCATTCCTATTGGGGTGGAACTGGCCTCTGAAAAAGATTTCAATCGCCTGTTGGAAAGTATGCTGCTGGAGGCCAAATCTTTTTGCCGGGCCGATGCCGGTATCCTGTACCTGCGCACCGAGGAGGACCGGCTGGAATTTGTGATCGTCCGCAACGATACGCTCAACCTGACCATGGGCGGCGCCTCCGGTAACGAGGTAACTTATAGTCAATTGCTGATGCCCCTGCCGATGTACGATCAGGCGACTGGCCAGCCCAATCACGAATCGCTGGCCACGCACGTCGCCTTGACCGGCCAGTCGGTTAACATCGCCGACGCGGCTCAAATGGCTGAGCCAAGCTTTGCCGATCCCAGGGTATTCAAAGGTTACCAGGCCAGCTCGCACCTGACCATACCCCTCAAGAATAGCCAAAATCACGTTATTGGGGTGCTGCAATTGATCAATGCCACGGATCAGGAGAGCAACCAGGTCATCCCCTTTGACCAAAATTTGCAGCGGATGATGGAGTCCTTCTCCTCGCTGGCTGTGGCCGCCCTGGAAGCTTACATTCGCGAGCAACAGTTGAAGCAGGAAATCAAACAACTGCGCATCGAAATCGACGAAGTCAAGCGCCAGCAGCAGGTGGCCGAAATTACCGAAACCGACTTTTTCCAGGAGTTGAAGGCCAAGGCCGAGAACATCCGCCGGCGGGGGCGCCGTTCCAAATCCGGCGAATCTGATGACGCTGAAGTCTGAGGTTCACTAATGCACCGCCGGCCGGGCCAGCCCCCAATCATTGCTCGGGCCGGCATCCTCTCGGACTATCCGCTCGTTGCGGCCATCCACGGCCATTGCCCGCACCTGCCAGCTACCAAGCGCATCGGTGCGGAAGTAAATCTCCAGACCGTCTGAACTGAAAACCGGGGTCGTATCGGTCCCGGTGCGATTGGTCAGGGTCAACAGTTCCCCATTAACCAGATTCAACCGGTAGAGTTCCCAATCGCCGGTACGAGAGCGCGAGGAAAAGACCAAATAGTCACCCGTGGGCGACCAGCTGGGATAACTATCGGTGCTATCGTTGGTCACCAACCGCCCGCTACTGCCGTCAAATCCAACTCTCCACAGGCCACACTCAGGATTGCAGGCTTTGATGATCAGCTCCTGGCTATCAGGACTCCAGGTTGGTTGCTCGCCCGAGAAGCGACCAATCTCTTTGCCATCGCCGGCTTGAATTACAAAGATTTGGTGCGACACGCCCGGCGGCCCCACTTCCACGGCCAGCTTGGTCCCATCGGGCGACCAATCCATATTGGTAATGTGATCAATTTGCACCAGAAGTTCAACCTGCCCGGAGCGAATGTCCATAAGCCAGACCCCGCTGCCTTGAGCATACACCCCGCCGAATTCGCTGATGCCGGGTTCGCCGTAAAAAGCCACCCGGTTGCCGTCAGGCGACCAGGTGGGGGCGGCGGCGCGGCGATGCAACGTGGCGTTCAGCAGTTCTCCGCTGGAGCTAACCAGGCCAAGATCATGCGTTTGGGCGTTGCTCTGCACGTAAATAATCCTGGCCGGTCTGGGGGTGGCGGTGGGGGTGATGGTTGGAGTTGAGGTTGAGGTGGGACTGGGGGTGGGGGTCGGTGTGGCGGTGGGCGTTTCTACTAGGCCAGTCACAGCCGCCGGCGTGGTTGGTTCCACGGTTGGGGTGGCGGTGGGGGTGGAAGTTGGCGAGAGGGTTGGGGTTGGCGTAGACGTTGAAGTAGGCGTTGAAGTGACAGTTGGGGTGGGAGTTGGCGTGGGCACTAATGCGGCGATAGCCAAATAGGCATTGGGATTGGCAATAATAGCTTCGTACAGCCGCGGATCATTGGTGACAATTTGTCTGATCCGGTCGCGGCGTTGTTCATTCAACCGCAATACTTCTTCAAAATCGGCCAACGCCTTGTCCGGGTCGCCCAGGGCCACGTAAGCCAGACCCCGGTCGAAGTAGGTGCCCGAATTTTGATCATTTTGACCG
>CAYZHI010000060.1:0-1759 GCA_964477335.1 uncultured Caldilineaceae bacterium
GCGTAGGGGTAAAAGTCGGCAGGCGAGTCTGGGTGGGTGCAACCGTGGGCAGGCTGACCGCGCTCAACAAACCGGCCATCAAGCTCGACATAAATTCCGGCGTGGGGGTAACAGTTGGCCGGCGGGTTCGGGCAGCTCTGGGTTGAGTTTGGCCCGAATTGCGCTCATTGTTCGGCAGCGGCCCCGGAAGACCGGTCACGGTTGGGGCCGCTGCTTCGCTCATGGATTGGCTGGTCTGCGCCGGAATGGCCGGCGCTGCGGACACACTAACATCTGGACTCGAGCTGGCAGCCCAGCCTTGGGTATCGGACGCTGTTTGGCGGGCGCTATTCTCGTTGTGTATCGTAATAGAAGTAGGTGTTAAGGCGGGTAGTACCTCTGCTGGTAGAGCATTAGCCGCGGGTAACTGGGCTAACTGGGGTAATTGGCCAATTTGCTGGGCTGGCAAAATTGGGGAAGGTAGAGGAGCCAGGGTAGCCACGGCTGCCAGCCGCTTGATTTGGGGGGCGGCTTCGCCAAATTCCGTGAGACGTGAGGTCAGGCTAGAAGCCAGTGTACAGGCCGGGCCGGTCACCACCAAAATAGCGAGCAGGAAGATCAGAGACTTTGGCTGAGGCATTTTGCTTCACCTGCGTTCTAACTATGGCTGATTCGCCTCCCCAGCGGATCTTTAATGAATTAAGTCAGGCAACCCTACCTCCGTAGTTTGTCACTATCAATTTTATCATGTCAGCCATGGGGGATTCAATAATACTAATGGGGGATGTTTTTAAAAATCAGAAACCGGGCTTTTCACTAACTAAAAACCCGGTTCCTCTGGTCCTGTGGGGTAATAGGTAAGGCTTGTCTACTTCAAGCCATACTCCCAGTTAATGCTATCCATATATTTGATAAACTCGACCGTGGCGTCTACCAGCACTTTCCGCATGGCTTCGCCCTTAGCTTTGGTGCCTTTGGTCGGGTCGCCGGAGGCGCCGGTATTGGTCAGTTCGTTGAATTTCCATTTGATCTCGGCGTTGGGCGGCAAATTGGGCACCACGCCTTTGGCGTATTCCATTTCCACCAGATCGGGGAAGAGGGCCAATACAATGCTGGTTTCACCTTCACCGGCATGGCCCAAACCATTCCACACCTCAAAGGTGTCTGGCGGTAAGAGTTGTCCGGCGGTTATCCACCAGGCTTCTTGAACTGCGATTTTCATCTCCGGGTGAGCCACTTTGACGCTGCGGCTGGCCACTTCAATGGGAGCAATATTCCCGTCGTGGCCGTTGAAAATGAACACCCGGTGGATGCCTTCCCGGTGCAAAGAAAATAGAATATCTTTTAACAACTCGATCATCGTTTCAAAGCGCACCGACACCGTAAAGGTGAAATCTTTGTAATGCTCGCTCATCCCGTAGAAAATCGGCGGGAGCACCAGCATATCATCGAAATGGCCGGCCACTTCTTTGGACAATGCATTGGAGACCAGGGCATCGGTGCCAAAAGGCAGGTGCTCGCCGTGACACTCCAATGCGCCCACCCCAAAAATAGCTTTGGTGAATTTGTGGGCTTTGTATTTATGGGTATTTAATTCTTCAGCTTGATAGATAGGCATTGAGTAATCCTCCATTATTCTTCATTGAATAATATAACGGCGCTGGTGACAGTCACTTTTGCAGTGACTGTCACCAGCAAAATGATCAACCTTGATCAGGGCGCTACTTCAGCGGCAAAGGAGTAGACGCCATCCTGAACCTGGATGATGGTGACGGCTTTG
>CAYZHI010000060.1:1859-12805 GCA_964477335.1 uncultured Caldilineaceae bacterium
GGACGCCGCCGGCGGCGTTGATCTGCTTGGCGGCCAGCTGCATCCCATTCAGACCGGGCGCATCAATCGACGACATCCCCCCGGTCACATTGTACATCCCGCCAATTTTGATCGATTCGCCGCTAGGCGCGGCTGCTTCGGCAGGTGCCGCAGCTTCGGCCGCGCCGGGGGTAATTTCAGCGGCAAAGGAGTAGACGCCATCCTGAACCTGGATGATGGTGACGGCTTTGGCGGGTTTGCGCTGGCCTTCGGGATAGGTGATGTTGCCGGTGACGGCCTGGAAATCTTTGGTTTGGGCCAGGGCGTCGGTGATGGCGGCCGGGTCAGCCGAACCGGCGCGGCTGATGGCGTCGGCCAGCAGGTTCATCATATCATACCCCAGAGCGGCGAAGGCGTTCTCCGGGGCGCGGCCGTACTCATCGGTGTAGGCTTTGACAAAGTTGGCGACCTTGGGGTCGGGGTTGTCGAGGGAGGCGTGGGTGGAGTAGTAGACGGCGTCGGCCATATCGCCGGCCACTTCACCGATGAGGGGGGTATCGAAGCCATCGCCGGAGAGGATGGGTTGGGTCAGGCCCGCCTCGCGGATTTGGAGGGTGGTGATGCCGGCCTCGTTGGGGATGGCCGAGACGAATAGAACATCGGGTTGGGGATCGAGCGCCTGGAGGCGGGCGATCTGAGCCGAGAAGTCGGTGTCGCCGGACTGGTAGATGTCTTCCAGGACAATCGTGCCGCCGCGCTCCTCCCAACGTTGTTTGAAGAACTTGGCCAGGGCGGTGGTGAAGTCATAAGCCTGGTCGACCAGCATATAGGCGGTTTTGGCGCCGAGTTCGTCCATAGCATAATCGGCCACGGCGAAGGCCTGGGTGTCATCGCCAAAGGGGACCATAAAGAACTTGTCGCCGACCTGTTCGGGCAGGGTGGGCAGGGTGGCCCCGGCCGTCAGGAAGGGGATGCCGGCCTGTTGGGCAATGGGACCGGCGGCCAGGGCATAGGTGGAGTCGTTGAGACCGCCGATAGCCACAACATTGTGAACTTCGATCATTTCGGAGACGGCGTTGGTGACGGCCGTCTGGTCGGTTTTGCCATCGATAGCGACAATCTCAATGGGGCGACCCAGGACGCCGCCGGCGGCGTTGATCTGCTTGGCGGCCAGCTGCATCCCATTCAGACCAGGCGCATCAATCGACGACATCCCCCCGGTCACGTTGTACATCCCGCCAACTTTGATCGATTCGGCCGCCGGGGCCGGCGCAGCCGCCTCTTCGGTGGCCGCCGGCGGTTGAGTTGCTTCGGCGGCTGGGGGTTGAGTTGCTTCGGTCGCCGGCTGGGCTGGTTCGGCCGGGGCCTGGGTAGGGGCGCTGACCGGAACGCAGGCCATCATCGCCAGCACGGTGAGCACCACTAGAACAGATAGTACCGACTTCTTGAAAAACATGGTCATCCTCCTTTGATTTGTAACTACTATTAAATTTTTGGATAAAATATCGACTAATAGTGAAGCAGTAATTGGTCAGGCAATGCTCACTAAGGAGCGGAGGGTTCATAGTATAGTAACTTTCAGGCCAAATGTCAAACATTCTGGAAATGAGTCTCAGTTGAATGATTTGACAACCCCTTGCTTTCTGCTACAATCGGACACTCTGAAGCCTGTTTAATTTACCCCGGCGTATCTGTTAATCCAACCCAAGTAGATTATGTCACAAACAGATCAGTCATATTTACTTACCGTTGATGGACTGTCCAAGTCATTTCGTGGATTGCAAGCAGTCAGCGATTATAATCTAAGGTTGGCCCAGGGTGAACTGTTGGGGGTAATTGGACCGAATGGCGCAGGTAAAACGACCCTGTTTAATCTCCTGACTGGCGTAGTCAAACCCTCTGCCGGGACGATTCACTTCAACGATATCGATATAACCCACTACCGGCCGGAGCGGATAGCCCGGCTGGGTATCGCCCGTACGTTTCAGAAGCTGCGGTTGTTTGGGGCTATTTCCGCCCTGGAAAATGTCAAAGTAGCCCTACAATCAGGCCAGCCGACCCATTTGTGGACAACGCTGCTCAGCCTACCGCACTTCACCGCCAGCGAACGCCAACTCACCGAGCAGGCGCGCCAATTATTAGATTTGTTGGGGTTGGATGCCAGCCGCAACGCCCTGGCGCAAGCGTTGTCTTACGGCCAGCAACGGCGGTTAGAAATTGCCTGCGCTCTGGCTTTATCGCCCCGTTTGCTCTTGTTCGATGAACCGGCCGGGGGGATGAATCCGAGTGAGACGGATGAATTGATGAAACTCATTGTCCAGCTCCAGCAGCAGTTTGATTTAACGATTATGCTGATTGAACATAACATGCAGGTGATTATGGGGATTTGTCCGCGCATCCAGGCCCTTAATTATGGACAAGTGATTGCTGAGGCCGGACCAGCGGCGATCCGTCGTGACCCGCGGGTCATCGAAGCTTATCTGGGACAGGTGGCCGAGGATGTCGCTGCTTGAAATTGAGGATTTACATGTTAGTTATGGTAATATCCAGGCGTTGCGCGGCATCAGTTTGCAGGTCGAGGCTGGTGAGTTGGTGACGATTGTCGGCGGTAACGGCGCAGGAAAAAGTACAACGTTGTTAACAATCTCCGGCATTTTACGGCCGCGCTCAGGGCGTCTCCATTTTGAGGGGCGTGATTTGAGCCGGGCCACTCCCCACGAAATTGTGCGTTGGGGAATTTCACATTGCCCTGAAGGCCGGCTCATTTTTGGTCGGCTGACCGTCACCGAGAATCTGGTGCTGGGCGCGTATAATCGGCGGGACAGGCAGGAAATTCAACGTGACTTGGCCCGGGTCCACGAGCTGTTTCCGGTGCTGGTTGAGCGTAAGAATCAGGTGGCCGGTACTTTGAGCGGCGGCGAGCAGCAGATGCTGGCGATTGGTCGCGCCTTGATGAGCCAACCGCGCGTATTACTCCTCGACGAGCCATCGCTCGGCCTGGCCCCTATTTTGGTCGAACGTATCTTTGATGTTATCCAGGAATTGCGCCAGCGAGGGGTCACTATGTTGTTGGTGGAGCAAAATGCCTATCAAGCGCTCCGGGTGGCTGATCGGGCGTATGTTTTGGAAACGGGTGAAATTCGCCTGACCGGTCCGGCGGCCGACTTAACCGACAATCCGTTGGTTCGGGCAGCTTATTTAGGCGGGTGAGCATGTATCCATTTTCATACTTTGTCCAACAATTCATTAATGGGCTTAACCTGGGCAGCGTCTATGCGTTGGTGGCCATTGGTTTAACGATGGTTTATGGTATCCTGCGTTTGATCAACTTCGCCCACGGCGACTTGATGATGTGGGGCGCCTATCTGGCGCTGGCCATTGTCGCCGCCGGTTTTCTACCTCTGGGCGCGGCCGTGTTGCTGCCGATGCTCGTGATTGGCCTGGTTGGGATGTTGGTGGAACGGGTGGCCTATCGCCCTTTGCGCGGCGCCCCTGAAGTGGCGATGCTGATTACTTCTTTAGGCGTTAGCTCCTTGATTCAAAATATTACCATTATGACCGTTACGGCCCAACCACGCTCTTTCCGTCTACCGGGTGGGCTGAACCAACTGCAACGTATCGGCAATGTCAGTTTTTCCATGCTCGACGTTCTGACCGTGGCTCTGGCGCTCCTGTTGATGCTGGGGTTGAGTTTGTTTGTACGGCGAACTCGTCTGGGGATTGCGATGCGCGCCTCGGCTGAGAATCTACGGGCTGCTCACTTGATGGGCATCAATATTAACCAGGTGGTTGCCACCGCCTTTTTTATTGGTTCGGCTTTGGCCGGGGTGGCCGGCTTTCTGTGGGCGGCTAAATATAACACGGTTGATCCTTTTATGGGTTTTTTGCCTGGACTTAAAGCCTTTGTGGCGGCGGTCATTGGCGGTATTGGCATAATTCCGGGGGCCGTGTTGGGTGGGTTTTTGTTGGGTTTTGCTGAGGTTTTCTTTGTTGGTTTTTTACCCCCGGCTTATTCGGGGTATCGTGATGCTTTTGTCTTTGCTTTGCTGTTGATTATTTTGTTGATCCGGCCCAACGGAATTCTGGGCGCATCAACCGAAGAGAGAGCTTGACCCATGCTCAATCGCAACACCCTGTTTTATCTGCTGCTTTTGATGGGTTTACTGGCCCTGGCTCAGCAATTGCTCAATGATTATTATTTGCGAATAATCGCAATAATGGGGATCAATATCATTTTAACGGTGAGCCTGAACCTGACCAATGGATTCACCGGCGATTTCTCGTTGGGCCATGCTGCGTTTATGTCAATTGGCGCCTATACTGCGGCCCTGTTGACTTTACCCGCCGAAACCAAAGTAGCGGTTATCACCGGCTTGCCGATGTGGCTGAGGGAGTTAACTTTGCCTTTTCTTGTAGCCACGATTATTGGCGGTTTGCTGGCCTCTGTTACGGCCATCATCGTGGGCATCCCAGTTTTGCGTTTGCGCGGCCATTACCTGGCGGTGGCTACTTTGGGCTTGATGGTGATTGTGCGGGTTGTGGTCAACAACTGGCAAACGGTCACCCGCGGGGCGCGCGGCATAAACGGTATTCCTTCGCTGACAAATATATGGTGGGTTTATGCTGGGGCCGTGTTGACGGTGTATGTGGTCTGGCGGTTAGTCAATTCACCCTATGGCCGGGCTATGATCGCCATCCGAGAGGATGAACTGGCCGCAACGACGCGGGGAGTTTATGCTTTCAAAACCCGCCTGCTTGCTTTCGCGGTTGGCGCCTTCTTTGCCGGGGCCGCCGGGTCGCTGTGGGCGCACCAAATTACCGCAATTACCCCTAGCTCCTTTTCTTTCCTGATCACTTTTAATGTGGTGGTTATGCTGGTGGTTGGCGGGATGGGCAGTATTAGCGGTTCTGTAGTGGGGGCTGTACTGATGACCCTGGTCCCGGAGGTTCTGCGTAGAATAGAAACCACGTTGGCGATAGGCGGGACTCCCCTTTACGGTCTCAGCCAAATTGTGGTAGCGATTGCCATAATTCTGATTATGATCTTCCGCCGCCAGGGACTGCTCGGCGGCAAGGAGATTCAGCTGCCTCAAATCTTCAAATCAACCCCGGCCTCGGCTCCATCAGAGGCGGCCTCCTGACTTGGCCGCAAATCTTTGATATTTAGCTGTAACCGCTGTTCACCATTCCATTCATTGAACTCAAAGTTATAAACAACATCAATGGGCTGGGCGACGGCCAGTTTGTCGGCCCAATGGCCTTGCTGAAAGGCGATGGCGCTCCAGCTTTGCCGGCCATCATGGAGCACCAGCCGCAGATGCTGCCCATCCTGGCCTACCACCCTGACGTGTTTAACGATCAAGTTTGGAGTCACAAAGCAGGGGATGGGATTACCGGCGCCAAAGGGCTGCAATTTGGCAATCGCCTGCACCAGGTCAGGCCGAACAGCCTTCAGGTTAACCTGGCCGTCGATCTCCAGCGTCGGCCGCAGATCGGTCCCATCGAGCTGGGTAGCGGCCAACTGCTGCAGCCGTTCCTGGAAAGCCGGGACATTCTCGTTTTTGAGCGTAAAGCCGGCCGCCGCGGCGTGGCCGCCATATCGTTCCAACAGCTCGGCGCATTGGTCCAGCGCCTTGGTGATGTGAAATTCGGTGATGCTACGGGCCGAGCCTTTGGTGAGCTCCGGGCCCTGTTCGGCCACCAGGGTGGGCCGGTAAAATTCCTCGGCCAGCCGCGAGGCCGCCAGACCGACCACGCCGGGATTGAAGTCCGGTTGGCTGATGAAGTAGAGCGGGCTTTGGATGTTGTCGGCCAGGATGACGTTCCGGGCAGATGCCACTATCTCGCGGGTGAGCTTCTGCCGCTCCCGGTTTTGCAGGTCGAGTTGCTTGGCCAGGTGAATGGCTTCAAACTCAGTGGCGGCCAGCAGCAGCCGGTAAGCCGCCAGGGCGCTATCAAGCCGGCCGGCGGCGTTCAGCCGCGGCCCCAGCACAAAACCGATGGTGGTGGAGGTGATGAGCGGCGACTTCAATTCGGCCGCCTGCACCAGGGCGCGCAGGCCCGGCCGCAGGGCCGTGTTGAGCTGCTTTAGTCCCCGCTCAACCAGCTTCCGGTTTTCGCCGTGCAGCGGAGCCAGGTCGGCCACGGTCCCCAGGGCCACCAAATCCAGAAAATTGTCGGCCTGCAGGTCAACCGGGCCGCGCCTGGCCAGAGCGTCGACTTGCAGGAGGGCCTGGGCCAGCTTGTAGGCCAGGCCGACTCCGGCCAGCTCTTTGAAGGGGTAGGCGCAGCCCGGCTGCTTGGGGTTGATGGCCGCCAGGGCGGGCGGAATCTCTTCGCTCACGTGGTGGTGATCGGTGATGATCAAATCGAGGCCCAGGCTGTGGCCATAAGCCACCTCTTTGACCGAACGGATGCCGCAGTCAACGGTAAGGACTACTTTGACGCCACGACCGGCCAGCTCGGCCAGAGCATCGTTATTGAGGCCGTAACCTTCGTCAAAACGGTTAGGGATGTAGGCTTCTACCCGGGCGCCCAGAGCGGCCAGCAGGTGCGTCATCAAGGCCGTGGCCGTAACGCCGTCGGCGTCGTAGTCGCCGTACACGGCAATTGGCTCCTGCTTGAGGATGGCTGTTTGCAGCCGCTCCACCGCTTCGGCCATGCCCTTCAAGGCGAATGGATCGTCGCCAGACCAGCGATGGGCCAGGAAGTCGTTGATTGCCCCGGCCTCGGTAATGCCACGATTGTAAAGTATTTGCAGCACCAGCCGGGGAATGTCTGGAAACTTGTCAAAGTGACTCTCGGGAAGGCGGGGCGCAACATTCCATCGTTTTGATTGATTATGCACTATACAACTCCGGCCAGGTGAAATTGTGAATCGTGAATTGTGAACGAGGACGTCTCTTTGTTCTTCGCCCATTCGCCATTCGTTATTCGCTCTTCAAGCCATATTATAGTGCAAAGGCAGGTCAGGCCAAAAACTGGACTATTGGGTGAGCCAAAAGAAAAGTCCCCAAGCGCCTGGCCGGGGACCTTTAGCGATCATCCTCAATATTTGGTTTTTGAAGTCACGGCGAGACAGATTGTTAAATCCAGCCCTGTCCTTTGAGGAAGTTGGTCAGGCCGGGAATCTCAAAATATTCGCCCTGGTAGGCTTTGTAGGCCCAGTAAAATGTAACCAGCCAGAGCAACAAGGGTACGCAGGCCAAAACGACCGTCCAGCCCAAAATGATGCTCAAGACGATCAGAATAACGTTTACGGCCAAAGCCTGGACGGCGTGATATTTTTGAAACGGCCGTTTTTTCATATCCTCGACCAGCAGGATGATGATGGCGACCAGCCCAATCGGGTAGGATAGGGCCGACATTAATTTATCTTGATCATTGATGTCGTTCATGCACTTTCTCCTTTAGAGAAAACTACTTTTCCCAGAACCACTGCATATCGCCGATAGCTTCACCCTTTTGCAGCTTATCGGCCATAATGTAGGCGTCGATAATGCCGACGATCCAGGTGATGAAACCAATCCCAACGCACGATAACAGCAACGTAACGACAATGATGATGATGCCCTTCTTGGTTTGGCCCAGATAGATTTGACCCACACCGCCTAACAGAATAAGACTCAGCACGGCAGCGATGATTGGATTCTTGGGTGGATCACTGGGCTGAATTTGTTGGGTTGAACTAAACATAGCGCTGCTCCTTTCAAAAGCATGAAGTTCAATACACAAGCTGATTCTAACACGGCTTATCAGTTGATGTCAACACCCGTAAGGTTAATTTTTGGGAAATTTGGGTTTTTGCCTCAGACGTGATAAATTGCCTGTCGATAGTGAAAATGTTATCATGTCCTAATAATCGTTTGTTCCAGTAAACTCTACGTAGCCTGGCTGCAAAAGTTGCAGTGTGGAGCGGGAGGGAGTTGTCTTTGACCGCACGCATCATTTTTATGGGTACGCCTGAGTTCGCCGTGCCCACGGTTAAAGCCTTGATCAAGAGCGAATATGAATTGGTTGCGGTTGTCACCCAGCCGGACCGGCCCAGTGGCCGGGGCCAGAAACTGACGCCTTCCCCGGTGAAACTGGTCGCCCTTGAAGCCGGCATCGAGGTGTTGCAGCCAGAAACGCTCAAGTTGCCGGAGGCCGTAGCCCAACTGGCCGCGCTCCGGCCGGACCTGCTGGTTGTGGCTGCGTTTGGGCAGATTCTACGGCCGGATGTGTTGAAGTTGCCGCCGCACGGTTGCCTCAATGTCCACGCCTCGTTGTTGCCTCGGTGGCGCGGGGCCGCGCCGGTAGCCGCGGCCATTCACGCCGGCGATGCTGAAACCGGGGTCACCTTGATGCTGATGGAGGCCGGGCTTGATACGGGTCCCATCATTGCCCAACGGCCTATGCCTATCAGTCCAACCCATAGTCGCGACGCGCTGATGGCCGAGCTGGCCGAGTTGGGCGCGGCGCTCCTCATCGAGACGCTGCCGGCCTGGCTGGCCGGTGAAATCAAGGCCCGGCCCCAGGATGAGCGATTGGCGACGCTGGCCCCCCGGCTCAAGAAGGAGGCCGGCGCAATCGATTGGCAGCAAACTGCGCTGGAAATCGACCGCCAGGTGCGCGCTTTTCACCCCTGGCCCGGCACGTTTACCGAAGGGCCGCGCGGCCAGTTCAAAATTCTGGCGGCTGAGGCGGCGGTCGAAATACCCCTGCCCGAACCGGCTGACCCCGGCGTCGTCTTCGGGCACAACCGTGGGGTTTACGTGGTTACTGGCCAGGGGGCGCTGCGACTGGTCACCGTGCAGCCGGCTGGCAAAAAAGAGATGCCGGCCGAAGCGATGCTCAACGGCCAACCGGAATTATTGGGCGCTAAATTGGGAGAACAAATTGCAAATCACAATTCTCAAACCTCAAATCCTAAACCCGTAGGGCAGGCGTCCCAAATCGTAAATCCCAAATCGTAAATCTGACATGCTTGACGCTGTTTACGAATGTTGGAATGTAACCGAAGAGAGCGTGGCATTTCTGCGTACCATCGAGCAGCAGATGGGCATTGTGGCCGATTTGAGCCGGGCCGATATTTTGCTGTACGGGCGTAAAGCGGAAGAGGAGGCGATTGTGCTGGCCCACGCCCGGCCTCATTCGTTGGCCCACGTTTATCTGCGCGGCCGAACCGGGGTGGTGGTGAATGTCGACCGCCGGCCGGAGGTGGTGCGGGCGTTGAAATATGGTGTGCCCCAGGGTGAGAAGCGGAGCACCATCGCCGAGGGCGCGCCGGTGGTGCGCCAAACCTGGCCGATTTACTATCCCCACCCCTTTGCCGCCGTCTCAAATCAAGCCGACAAGCCTAAAGTGGCAGCGGCGCTGGTTATCGTGACCAACCTGATCGAATTTGAACGGCATCGCCTGCGCAGCGCGGTTTTTCGAAAAGCTTTGAAAAAATTACAGGCCATGCTATTGTACGGCCAGATTCACGGGGCTGAAACGCTTTCTGCCTTTGGCGAGCAAGATGGCGTGATTTTTACCAACAATGAGGGCATCATTGAATACGCCAGCGGCATCGCCGCCAACCTTTATCGCCGGTTGGGCTATCGCGAAACTCTGGTGGGGCGTCCCCTGGCAGCGCTGGAAACGGCGGATGAGGAGATTCGGCGGGAGGCGGTGGCTCAAAATCGATGTATTGAACGGGAGACCGAGGAGTCTAATCGGGTCTGGATTCACAAAGCCCTGCCTCTGGTGACCTATTCGCCCCTCCATTGGCTGCGGTTGCAGGGTTTCAGCCTGTTGCCGGTTCGCGAACGGCGTTACGGCGTGTTGCTAACTCTGAATGATATCACTGAATTGCGGCGCCAGAGTGAGGAGATCCGGGTCAAGAATGCCATGATCCAGGAAGTACATCACCGGGTCAAAAACAATCTGCAAACGATTGCCGGTTTGCTGCGGATGCAGGCTCGCCGGGTAAAGTCTGACGAGGCCCGGCAAGCGTTGGATGAGGCCTTGAACCGGATTCTGAGCGTGGCGGTTATCCACGAATTCCTGTCGAGCGCCAGTTCCAACATCATTAATATCAAGGAGGTGAGCCAGCGTATCATCACCCAATTCCAGCAAGGTATCATCAGTCCCGATCAGGAGATTAGGCTAGAACTGGTTGGAGAACCGATCTACCTGCCGGCCCGGCAGGCCACGGCTTGCTCGCTGATCATCAACGAGTTGCTGCAAAATGCCGTTGAACATGGTTTTGCTCATAAGCAGGCCGGGTTTGTCCGGTTGAATTTGGAGGATAACGGTGATGAGGTTATCATAAACATCATTGACAATGGCGACGGTTTGCCGGTCGATTTTAAGTGGGACCAGACGGATAGTCTGGGTTTACAAATCGTTAGAATTTTGGTTGAAAGTGATCTCAAGGGCCAGATTCAACTGGCCAACGGTCCCGCTGATGAGGTGGGGCTGTCTGTAACAATTACATTTCCCAAATCAATCTTCACAGGAGAAGAAGGGTGGAAAGAACACGTGTCGTTATAGCTGACGATGAGTCGATCGTCAGGACAGATTTAAAGGAAATGTTGACCAGCCTGGGTTACCTGGTGGTCGGCGAGGTAGGCGATGGCCGTAGCGCCGTCAACGTGGCGCGGGAGCTAAAGCCCGATGTAGTGATTATGGATATCAAGATGCCCGATATGGACGGCATTGAGGCCGCCAAAGTTCTCACCGAAGAACAGATTGCCCCGGTGATTTTACTGACGGACTATGGTCAAAAAGAGCTGGTCGAACGGGCCAAAGAGGCCGGCGTGGTGGGGTATCTGGTAAAGCCCTTCCGCGAAGCCGATCTCTTCCCGGCCATCGAGATTGCCACCTCGCGTTTCAACGAGTTCCGGATTATGCAGCAGGAGGTCCAGGACCTGCAAAATGCGCTGGAAACGCGCAAACTGGTCGACCGGGCCAAGGGTATCCTGATGGACACCCAGGGAATGAGC
>CAYZHI010000061.1:0-12448 GCA_964477335.1 uncultured Caldilineaceae bacterium
TCTTGATCCGATCTCGAGAAACCAAGCTCCCCAAGACCCCATTGACAAAGCGAGGAGAACTTTCTGCGCCAAACATTTTAGCCAACTCGACGGCTTCGTTGATCGCCACTTTGGGCGGAATTTCGGGCGAGAATAGCAATTCATAGATGGCAATGCGGAGCACGTTACGATCAATGGCTGCAATCTGCTCAATTGGCCACTCCGGAGCTAACTCACCGACCACGTTATCAAGATATGTCCGGTAAGTCTGCACCCCTTTGACCAGTGACCAGGCAAAAGTTTCAGCCGTATCAGGCAGAGGGCGATCCTCCAACCTGGCTTTAAAGGCGTTACGCAGCTCGTGATTGGTGAAATCGAGTTCGTAGAGGGTCTGTAAAACCACAGCCCGAGCGCGACGACGAACTTTCATGAGGTGCTCCCTTTTGCTTCTACAGGCTCGCCTGAATATTTAATGTGCTGTGAATGTTCAATCGTGAACTACGTAAAATGATAATGTTCTGGGGATTTTCCCCACTATTCTTCCTTCCCGGCAGCCTCTTTTGCAGAATGCCTCTGAGATTAGGCCCTGTTTGTGGCCTAAAAAATCAGCTTCCGGGAAGGTTCATTGTACAAATCTACTGCATCACCAGGCCACCATCGACCGTTAAGACCTGACCGGTAATAAAGGCAGCCTCATCAGAAGCCAGAAATAGCACGGCGTGGGCCACCTCTTCAACTGTCCCCAAACGCCCCAGCGGTGTGTTGGCAATCGCCGCCTCAATCATCTCACCTGGCAATACTTCGGTCAGGGCAGTTGGAATAAACCCTGGGGCGATGGCGTTAACGGTAATATTTCTTGAGCCTAGTTCCTTAGCCAAAGATTTGGTAAAGCCAATCAGACCGGCTTTTGAGGCGGCATAATTGGTTTGACCGGCCTGTCCGGCCAGACCCACCACTGAGGTGATATTGATTATCCGCCCACCCCGTTGCTTCATCATCGGCCGGGTTACCGCCTTGGAACAGTTATAGGCGCTGAAGAGATTGGTTCTAAGCACCAACTCCCAATCTTCCGGCTTCATCTTCATGATGAGCATATCACGAGTAGTACCAGCGTTATTTACAAGTATATCTATTTGGCCGTATGTGTCAATAGTGGCTTTGATGAGCCGTTCCGCTTCCTCAAATTGGCTCACATCAGCCTGGATAACCACGGCCTCGCCGCCGGCCTGTTTGATGGCCGCGACTACCGCCTCGGCTCCGGCGGCGCTGCTGCGGTGATTGACCACCACGCGCGCGCCTTGCGCCGCCAGCACGGTCGCGATAGCTGCTCCGATGCCCCTGGAGCTCCCCGTGACTACAGCTACTTTATTTGAAAGATCAAGCATAGTCTATCAAGCCCAAATTAAAAATTGATGAACGCCTATCGGGCTTACGCCACGGCCTCAAGCAAGGCCGTGATGTCGGCCGGTGTACCAACCGTGTAGGTGGTAACGTCTTTGGCAATGCGCCGAATCAGGCCGGTTAACACATCCTTCGAACCGATTTCGACGAAGGTGGTCACCCCCTGATCAAGCATATACTGGATCGAGTCGGTCCAGCGCACCGAGGAGGTCAATTGACCCTCCATCTCGGCCCGAATCGCCGCCAGGGACTCCAGCGGTCTGGCCGTTATGTTAGCCACAACCGGGATTTCTGGCAAGTCAAGCGGCGTCCGGTCGATGGCCTGGCGAAACTCCTCGGCCACCACCCGCATCAATTCGGAGTGAGCGGCAATGCTCACCGGCAGCTTGACCGCCCGTTTGGCCTTGGCGGCCAGGGCCAGTTCAATCCCCTTATCGACTGCGGCGTTGTCGCCAGAAACGACCACCTGACCGGGCGAGTTATAATTGGCCACTTGCAGCCGGCCCACTCCGGAGTCGGTCACCTGTTGGCAGATATCGGCCACCACCGGATCATCCAGCTTGATGATGGCCGCCATACTACCCGGACTCATCTGGCCGGCCTTTTTCATCAAGCGACCACGTTCACGTACCAAGCGCAACCCATCGGCAAACGAGAATACCCCCGCCGCCATGTAAGCGGAATATTCACCCATACTGTGACCAGCCACAAAACGGGGCTTTACCGCATAACCCGCCAGTTTTAGGGCCTCCAGAGCGGCGATACTGGTCACAAAAAGGGCCGGTTGGGTATTGATGGTATCATTGAGTTCGTCGTCCGGCCCCTCAAAACAAAGCCGGCTCAGCGAAAAGCCCAGAATATCATCAGCTTGAGCAAAGAGTTGTTTGGCAACAGGATAGTTCTCAACCAGCGCCTGGCCCATCCCGACTTCTTGAGATCCCTGCCCCGGGAAGACAAAGGCAACATTGTCTATCATCTTGAACCCCTTTTTTCGATATCGCTAGACAAAATAAGAACCGTGCGGCGATGCAACGAGCTCAGGCACGGCTCAATAACTCATCCAGTTATTGAATGGCTCAATGGTCTATTCGGCCAAATCCTCTTGCGGAATGACCTGTACACCGTTATAGGAACCGCAATTTGGGCAAACGTGGTGCGACAATTTCAGCGTATGGCACTGGGGACAGGGGACCATATGCGGCATATTGAGGCGTAGGTAATGCGCCCGCCGGCGATCGCGCCGAACTCTGGATATTTTTCGTTTCGGTAAGGCACCCATAATAGATTAAATCCTTTCTAACCGTTCACTACGGATTGAGTATCACTCTTCCAGATGAAAAGTCTGCAGATTGGCCCAACGGGGATCTATGACTTCATCCTGACAATTACATTCCTTGAGGTTGCGATCCTGGCCGCAATGAGGACAAAGACCCTTACAATCTGGCCGGCAATAGAGAAACTCATCGCTAGCCAGCAGCAAATCCTGACGGACAACTTCCCATAGGTCCAGAATATGCTGTTCATCGATCCGGGTGGCCTCGTCAGCCTCCGAGGAGACTGGCAGGACTGTACCGGTAAGAATATCGAGGGTAGGGTAAAACTCCTCTTCCAGTTCAAGCGTAACGGCTACCGCAAAGTCGCTCAAACAACGCCCGCATACTTTCTGAAGCCTGGTTGTTAATACTCCTGTGACTAAGATATTGCTGCCGGTACGCAAAAGTTTAATCTGACCGGTAAGAGGAGCAATAATGGTAACGGCTTCACCAAGCTCACTTACCGCTTCAGCTTTAAGATCATAATAGCGGGTGGCGCCGGTTGTTTCTTTTAATAGTTGAGCAACATTAAACTGGAAATCATGCGCCGCCCGTCTGGATTGATTTTGACGCATAAAGAGCGATTATAAGACAAATTACGGGAATGTCAAGCCAAAATTTTATTTTGTTTCCACCGACTCGCTGGCGGCGCTCACTTCTGCGGCATCCTGGCTATGCTGGGTTTGGCGCACGAAACGCAAACCGTTGCGAACAATGGTCAGGGTTTTCATCAACTGCTCTTCCAGCTCGCTGAGCTGGTCGACGATATACTCGTCGGTTTCAGCGATAATTTCCTCAGCGCGGCGATGGGCCTCCGCTTCAATCTCCTGAGCTCGCTGTTCGGCGTACTCAACTAACTCATGATCGTTGGCCAGAGTTTTAGTTTTTTCACGAGCCATCTCAACCAGGCGATCGGCTTCTTCCTGAGCCTGCAACAGCAGACGCTCTCGTTCAGCTTCGGTCCGTTTGGCCAGCTTGACCTCTTCCGGGATGGAGACACGCATCTGGTCGATGATGTCTAAGAAAGCATCCTCATGCACAACGACATTGGCCGTAAACGGAATATGAAAGCCTTCGGTGATTAATGTTTCAAGCCGATCTATCAGGTGCAGAATGTCCATGGCAGCCACCTTTGCTGAAAATAAGATTAATCTCGCACGGAAACAATTTTTATCCGGCTGTTTCCATCTTCATCGACCATTGATTTTTTCTTCATGGCCTGAACCACGACCGGCGGCGCCAGATGGTCGATTCGCCCGCCGTTCATATGAATTTCTTTAAGAATACTGGAGCTTAGAAACAGGTATTCCTGGCTGGCCATCAGGCAAACCGTTTCAACTTCAGGCTCAAGTAAATGATTGGTGAGCGACAGTTGCAGCTCCCACTCAAAATCAGATAAGGCCCGCAGGCCGCGCACAATCACAGTGGCGCCCTGATCACTGGCAAATTTGGCGGTGAGACCACTGTAGCTTTCAACCCGGATATTCTCAATATGAGCCAGAGCCTGACGGGTCATTTCGAGGCGTTCCTCAACAGAAAAGAGTAAACTCTTCATCGGCCGGTCGTAGACGCTGACGATTACCTCACTAAAAATCTTGGCGGCGCGTTCAGCTATGTCGATGTGGCCATAGGTGATTGGATCAAAAGTGGCCGGATAGATCGCACTGGTCATTAACTCAAATCACTTTCCATCTTCCAGAAATTATCTAAATGACGCACCAACAAACGATGCTCAGGGTGTTCCAGGGTTGGGTCCTTTTCAAACACAATTTGGGCTTCGCGACGGGCCGTCTCCAGGAGTTTGGTGTCGGTAAGTTTCACCAGCTTCAAATCCGGCAAACCGCTCTGGCGCGTCCCAAAAAATTCGCCCGGGCCACGCAGACGCAGGTCCTCTTCGGCCAGCTTGAAGCCATCTTGGGTTTTTTCCACCGTCTCCAGGCGACTCTCGACTTCGGGGGTAACGGTATCGGCCAGCAGCAAACAGTAACTCTGGTGTTCGCCACGGCCCACCCGGCCGCGAAATTGATGCAGTTGAGCCAGGCCAAATCGGTTGGCCCCCTCGATCAGAATGACAGTAGCGTTAGGCACGTCGATGCCAACTTCCACCACGGAGGTCGAGACCAGGATATGGGTTTGCCCATCGCGAAAGGCGATCATTTCCCTTTCTTTTTCATCAGCCTTTAGCCGGCCGTGCAACAAACCTAATTTGAACCGCGGAAATATCTCGCTCTGTAGCCGTTTATGTTCTTCGATAGCCGAGCGGGCCTCGGTCTTGTCCGACTCTTCGACCAACGGGCAAATGATAAAAGCCTGCCGTCCCTTTTCAATTTGCTTCTGGATGAAGCTGTAGGCTCGCTCTCGTTCTTTGGGAGGTAGCCAACGCGTTTCTATCGTCTGCCGGCCAGGCGGTAGTTCGTCAATAATTGATAAATCCAGGTCTCCATACAGAGTCAGGGCCAACGTTCGCGGGATGGGTGTGGCGGTCATTACCAGCATGTGCGGGTTTAAACCTTTTTCTCGCAGGGCCGTTCGCTGTCTTACCCCAAAGCGGTGCTGCTCGTCGATGACGGCCAGCCGCAGGTCCTTCATCTGCACCGGACTCTGAATGATGGCATGGGTGCCCACTAAGAGATCAACCTCGCCAGCCGCCAACTGCTCTAACAGCTCGCGCCGTTCGGCCGCGCCGGTGCTGCCGGTGAGCAGGCTAATTCTGAACTGCCGGCCCAAACTCTGCCCAAGCGGTTCCAATAGCCGGCCCATACTTTGAAAATGCTGCTCGGCCAGGATTTCGGTGGGAGCCAGAATGGCGGTTTGACCGCCATCCAAAATGGTCAGAACCATCGCCGCCAAAGCCACCACCGTTTTGCCCGAACCAACATCCCCTTGCACCAGCCGGCTCATCGGCACCTCTCGCTTCAAGTCGGCAATGATATCAGTCAGAGCTTTGCCTTGCGCCTCGGTTAAGCGGAACGGCAACGCCTGCAACAGCCGCTCGACGCTATCAGGCTCAATCTTGACCGGCGTTCCTCGCTGTGACTGCCAGGCATGGCGCTGACGTAAAACGCCCAGTTGAATCAGGAGCAGCTCATCAAAGGCCAGCCGACGCCGGGCCGCCTCCAGTTTTTCCCAGTCATCAGGAAAATGGATCTGGCGGATAGCCTCAGCCAGCGGCAAAAAGCCCAACCGCTCGCGCGCCTCAGTGGGTAGATGATCGGGCAACCGGTTGGCCCAGTAATCGACGGTGCGTTTAATTTGATAGCGCAGCCATTTGGCCGTAATGCCGCTGGTTAACGGATAGACCGGCACCAGCCGCCCGGTATGAGTCAGGCTCTTGTCTAACTCCTCCCACTCCGGCGACTGGAAGGTTAAACGGCCCATGTACTCATCAACTTTGCCGCTGATAACAATTTGCTTGCCGGGCCTGAACGTTTTCTCCAGCCACGGTTGGTTGAACCAGGTGGCCTCAATAGTACCGGTGCCGTCGGAGAGGACAGAGGTAACCAGGGCCCACCCCTGCCTGGTGTCGCGTTTACGGGTTTCCCAAATTTGGGCGATGATGGTTACTTCTTCGCCGTACTCAAGTCGATTGATCGTTTTTAGAGAACGATAATCATCATAGCGGCGCGGGTAAAGGGTCAGAAAATCGCCAATGCTCTCGACCCCCAGGTTGGACAGGCGCTTGGCCATCGCTTCTTTGATGCCCGGCAATTTGGTAACCGGCGAGTCAAGGCCGGTTTGGGCAAAACTGCTTCGCCACTCATGGCGTGATGGCGCCGGCGATAGAGTTCGGGTGGAGGAAGGTTGAGCTTCTTCGCCAGCCCCGGTTGGAGGCGGCGGACTCGTTTCAATTTCTTCCGCCGGAGCGGTCTCACTGGCGACAGGTTGAGCCACCTCATCAGTCACAGGTTCCGGGGCAGGTTCCGCCCGCACAGATTGATTGGGCTGCTCCACCTGTGGCGGGGCGACTTTAGGCTGGTCATCATTCCCCGGCTTGTTGGCGGCATCCTCGGCCGACTTATGCAGCTTGACCAGGATCCGGTGCAGAAATTTTGGCCGTTCTTCAGCCGAAACATCAGGATATGCGCAGAGATTTTGGGTGATCTCTTCGACTAACTGGCGCTCTTCGGCCGTAGTCACCTCTTGCAACGCTTCAATAGACCAATTGGGGGCCAATTTTTCAAAGCCACCCAAGACCGCTTTATTCTTGTACTCCAGCCTTTTTTCCTGGATCAACATGCGGCTGAGTTTATCAAAACTAGACAACATAATTCTTCTTTTGATTTACTGTTTTGTATTGACTAAAAGTTCAAACCTTCATAAACCACCACGCCCAGCGCATCAGGGCCAAGACGGGTGGCCAAATCAGGACCATATTGAATAATTGGGAGATTCAGGTCGGGAAAACTCTGTTTTAGACGATCTTGCAGATTTCTGGCATCTTTACTTGGATGCTTACTGCGTTGAATAATAGCAGTTTGCTCCAAATTATCAAATTCAGCCACAAACTCAAACAGCTTTTCGATCCCTTTTTCGGCAGTGCGCACTTTTTCCAGAGGAATGATGTCGCCATCCTCGATGAAGAGGATAGGCTTGATATTGAGCATCGACCCCAAAATGGCCTGGGCTTTGCCAATGCGCCCATTTCGTTCCAGGTAATCCATCGTCTCCACGTAGAAGACCAGATAGATGTGCGGAATCATTCCTCGCACCAGCCGGACAATATCATCCAGCAAGGCGCCCTCACTGGCAGCCCTGGCGGCGGCTTTAACCAAGATTCCTAACCCTACAGAGGTCGTCATTGAGTCAACCACTTCAATTGTGCAGCGCCCCAGCAGCCCCTCGGCCCCTGCTTTGGCATTTTGAATCGTTTTGCTTAGATGGCTGGAAATATGGATCGAGAGCATCTGGTCGGTTTGGAGGTGGAGTTTGGCGTAGAGCTTTTCAAAAGTTTCCGGGTTAGGTGCAACACTGGCCGGAAAGGGGGCGCCATAGCTGATCCGGCGAAAAAGTTCATCGGTGGTAATTTCTGTACCATCCAAGAACCTCTCAATGCCGAGTTGAATACTGAGCGGCACTACGTGGATACCCAATTTCTCAGCCTCGCCCGGTTCAAAGTAAGCAGTACTATCGGTGATAATGGCAACTTTTCGTGACAAGGGTATTTTTACTCCAATGATATGATATAATCGTAGTAGGGCTGGCCGCCATCGTAAATTTCAGTCGCCAGGCTGGCATAAAGCCCATTGATCTTATCGGCTAAGTACCGGGCCTGCTCCCAGGAACTCGCAGCGCCAAAATAGATGGTGCAGAGTTCGTACCGGTCAATATCTATCCCGGCCAATATTTCAGCTACTATCTGATCATTCGCAGGCCCACTACTCACCAGTTCGGTGTCTAACAAACCAATCAGATCGCCAGCCTGAACTATCAGACCGTTGATCGAAACCGGCCGCACCGACCGGGTAATTTCAATAGTTCTTACCTGTTGCGCGGCCTCAACCATCCGCCGGGCGTTTGTCTCCAAATCGGCCCGGTCATCATACGCAAGAAGCGCGGCAATCCCCTGGGGCACGGTTTTGGTGGAAATAACCTCAACCCGCTTCCCGGATAGACGGGCAGCTTGCTGCGCCGCCATAATTACATTACCATTATTAGGCAAAATAAGCACATCATCGGCCCTGATTTGGCTGACTGCGGCCAATAACTCCTGTGTACTGGGGTTTAATGTTGGCCCGCCCGTAACCACCCGGCTGCTGCCTAAACTTTGGCAAATCCGGGCCAAGCCAGCACCCGTGACCACCGCCACCGTTCCAATTTTGACCCCACTTCCATTAGCGTTCGGCCCACCCGTTGATACAGCCCATTCAGCAACGGCGTGGCGTTGCTCAAAGGCCCGGGCTTGCTGCGCCATATTCTCGATCACTATGTCACTGATGCTTCCCACACTGGCCCCATAACGCAACGGCGCTTCTGGCTCATTGGTATGCAGGTGAACTTTGATCAGCCTTTCATCCCCTACCACCATCGTTGACCAGCCCATATCACTCAAGCTGGACCGAATTTGGGCCACCTCAAGATTGTCGCCGTGAATCAGAAATTGGACATCATAGCCATACGACTCATAATTGGCCCCCAGTGTTGATTTCAACCGCGGCGCTGTATCTGCAACCGAGCCGGGGCCAAGCGGCTCACCCAGCATATAACGCAGGCCACCCTCTAAAAAGTAAACCAGCCCCTGACCGCCGGAGTCAGTTACGCCGGCTTCTCGCAAAACCGGCAACAGGTTCGGCGTGTTGGCCTGGGCAACCCTGGCCGCAGCAACCATCTCGCCCAGTAATGCCGGCAAATCAGCACTACTTTTGGCGCTCCGTTGGGCCCCCTGAGCCGCAGCCGCGGCCACGGTCAGAATAGTCCCCTCAACCGGGTTGATAACGCTTTGGTAAGCCCGCTCTACCCCCAATTCCAGCGCCTCCCCGAACTCACTGGCCGTAAAGCTGACCTGGCCGGCCAGTCGGTGAGCCACACCCTGCAGGAATTGCGACAGGATCACCCCCGAATTACCGCGGGCGCCTCTCAGCGCGCCATCGGCCGCCGCCTGCGCTATCGTCCCTACCCGCTGATCTGTTACTTGCTCCAGCCATTCCAAGGCCGCTTGCAGCGTGAGCCACATGTTGGTCCCCGTATCGCCATCGGGGACCGGAAAAACATTTAAGCTGTTGACAATATCGACGTGCAACTCAAGCCAGCGCTGGCCGGCCTGAAGCAAACCTTTGAAGCCGGTACCATTACACGCCACGATTACACCGGCCTCGGTCTCAAAACCCGGGGGGATAACCGCATCTAATCGAGCCAGTCTCGTCCCGGAATTTTGGCTCTCGTTATACCCCAAAACGTTTGCCAATTTCGCCTCGCTGTGCTATGATATCGCCACGGTCGCAACAGTTGCGTTGCGATTTTTTCTTGGCTCAAACAAAGAATGCAGCCCGGATTCAAAGGCCAAAATTTTGTTAGACCTCAAAAATTGTAATCATTTGAAAAAGGAAGTCAGGTATCATGGCAAAATGTGAGAGATGTGGCAAAAAGCCGATGAGTGGCCACAATGTCAGCCACTCCATGCGTCACACCAAGCGGCAATGGAGGCCCAACATTCAAAAAGTTTCCATCTTTAAAGATGGCAGAATTCACAAAATCAAGCTTTGCTCGCGTTGCCTGCGCACGTTATCAAAAGATTGAACACTATTTGGTATTGCTTTAAAGGCCAGCAGTTGCGCTGGCCTTTTTTTGTGTCCAGAGTCTCAAGCCGTCCTTAGACAACATAATAATGATACAACGTTCACCTTGAAAATGCAAAAGATTTTTAGGCCAATGCTGTTTTGGCCTGGCTGTGAGCGTTGTACAATTGGCCACAACCGGCGGCAATGTCGATGCCGCGGCGCAGCCGCACCGTGGTAGGTACGCCGGCCGCTTCCAGCCGGTCGCGAAACGCATAGACTCGCTCATCCGGCGAGCCGCTCCAGGGTGAATTGGGCGTGGGATTGAGTGGAATGAGATTGACGTGGCAAAGCAGGCCGCTGATTAATTCGGCCAACTGGTCGGCCTGCTCGTTTTGGTCATTCAACCGGTCCATCAGGGCATATTCAAACGTTACCCGGCGGTGAGTGGCGGCCGCATAATCACGGACGGCCCCCATTAGCAACCCCAGCGGGTAACGACGATTGATTGGCACAATGCGGTTACGCAGCTCATCCGTGGGCGCGTGCAGCGACACGGCCAGGCCGACCTGCTCCGGCTCCCGGCTCATGCGGCGAATGGCCGGGGCCAGCCCCACCGTCGATAGGGTCATCCGCCGCGCTCCCAAATTGAAACCGGCCGGGTCGTTAAGACGGCGGATCGCCCGCCAGGTTTCAGCGTAGTTAGCCAGCGGCTCACCCATCCCCATAAATACGACGTTCGTAACGGCCAAATCGGCCTGATCCAGCCGGCGCGCGTAATGGAGCACCTGGGCCACAATTTCCCCGGCCAGTAGATTACGCATAAAACCGATTTGGCCGGTAGCGCAGAAAGGACAGGCCATAGCGCAGCCGGCCTGGGTGCTGATGCACAGGGTGCGCCGTTTGTCGTAACGCATCAAAACGGCTTCAATTTCGCGGCCATCGGGCAAGCCAAACAGGGTTTTGGTGGTGTAACCATCCGTTGAGTCGATGGAAACCAGGGGTGTGAGCGGGTTGAGGGTGGTCTCGGCGGCCAAGCGTTGGCGCAACGCCTGGGGCAGGTTGGTCATCTGGGCCACATCGTCCACGTGGCGCTGGTACAGCCAGGCTTCGATTTGGGCGACCCGGTAGACCGGTTCGCCCCAACCGGTCAACAAAGTCTGCAACTCGGTCGATGATAGATTAAGGAGAAAAAGTTTGTTAGTCACCTACAGTTGATTCCATTCATCGGGGGTGATGCCAATCTCCCGGATAACGGCCCGGATTAACCCCACACTAACATCTTTGCCCTTATGCATTGGAATAGGAATAATCTGGCCTGTCTCCATATTCACCATCCGCAGGTGGCGTCCCCCAGGGATTGGACCGCTAAAACCAAGCTTACGTAATTTACGAACAACTTGCTGCGGTTTAAGCGGCGATAACTTCGGCATCCTGCTCCTCAATAGTTACGCCCACAACCACAGGGATTTCCAACCCCAGTTGTAACGCCAGTAAAACATTACCCTCAATCACATCGCGCAGATTCTCCCGCGCCTCCTCAAAATTATCACCCTGGGCAAAGAAACCTGACGCGCCGGGAACGTGAGCAACGATCACTTCATTTTCATCGCGGTCATATTCCGCCTGTCTGAGGGCCGCTTCAACATATCGCGATAAAGAAAAGAAACGAACCTTTTTCATCGAACCCCCTGGTCAATCTTGTTTTTCATCAACACTCCGTTTTCGTCCGAACAATTTTCCCAACTGGCGGGGAATGAAGGCAATCACCGCCCACAACAACCGCAAGATGCCGGCGATGAGTTGAAAAACGGCTGTCCAGAACGCCACCAGCCAGGCCAGGTAGCGACTCAACCCCGCTTTGGCCGTCCGGCCGGTCTTTTGCACGCCTACACCAGTTGCCCCGGCGACCTTACCGGCCCCCACCGCCAGCGTTGAGCCGGTAGCTTTGCCGGCGCCGGCCAACCACCCGCCGATGCGGCGCTCGTCCATGCCGGTGATCGCCCGCAAACTGTCGCTCCAACTGCCGACCGCGTCCGGCCCCAACCGAAAATAGGCGTCGGCCCGCTGGCCGATGATGTAGGTTGACAGCACGTTGGTCCCGGCCGAAGCCAGCACCCCAACAATTGGAATAGCCTTGAGCAGCGATTTGCCAATTGCCCGGCCGGCCAACTGCTCACCGGCCTTAATAGCGATGGCCTGCCCCGCCTTGCGCGTCAACACGGTGGTCCCGGCGCTAATCCCGGTAATGACCATCACCAGTTTCTGCTTTTCCTCTTCGCTCAGAGGATAATCGTAGAGCGCGGCCATCTCCAGCACCAACTCGGCCTGCAATTTGAAGGTGGCCCCAATATCGGCGGCCACACCAAGCGTTAGCGCCGCGACCGTGCCCAGGCCGGGAATCAGCGCCGCCCCGGAGGTGACCGCGCCCACGGTGGCCGTCTTTTGACTCTTCTCCCGGATCAGAATCTGGGCTAACTCCTGGGGCGAAGCCTGGGGATTTTTTTCATTGAGCCGTCTGACCCGTTCGGCTGCGGCCTCCAA
>CAYZHI010000062.1:0-12440 GCA_964477335.1 uncultured Caldilineaceae bacterium
TGATTCTGGCTTTTCTGCCCTACTTTCCCTACACCAAGCACGCCCACCTGTTTATGGGTCCCTTCAATTTTATGACCCGGCCGGCGCGACGGGCGTTGGGCGCGCTGGAGCCGATCAACTTTGCTGATGAGAGCATCGAGCAGTTTGGCGCAGCCCGCCTGA
Organism: uncultured Caldilineaceae bacterium; assembly: GCA_964477335.1. Taxonomy (GTDB): domain Bacteria; phylum Chloroflexota; class Anaerolineae; order 4572-78; family J111; genus CAYNLK01. The sequence goes on from CAYZHI010000062.1 coordinate 163, forward strand.
CCGATTTGAGCCGGACTCACCTGGTCGATGCCTTTGCCTGTATCATGTGCAATCGTTGCCAGGATGTCTGCCCGGCCTACGTTACCGGCAAGGAGTTGTCACCCTCGGCCCTGGAGATCAACAAGCGCTACTACCTTCGAGCCAATATGACTCAACTGGCCGCCGGCGCAGCGGATGCCCAACCCCTGTTGGAATACGCCCTCAGCGAAAGCGCCCTGTGGGCCTGTACCAGTTGCGGCGCCTGTGTAGAGGTTTGCCCGGTGGGCAATGAGCCGATGTTCGACCTGATGGCGCTGCGGCGCGACCAGGTATTGATGAACAGCAGCTTTCCGGCCCAACTGCGGGGCGCCTTTACCGGCATGGAGCGCCACGCCAATCCGTGGCAGATGACCGAGGACCGGCTGGCCTGGGCCAAATCACTTGATTTTGTGGTGCCAACAGTAGAGGAGAACCCTGGTTTTGAGGTGCTCTACTGGGTCGGTTGCGCCGGGACCTTTGATCCCAGCGCCCAGGCGATTGCCCGGGCTATTGCCACCGTGCTCAAGGCGGCCGGCGTCAATTTTGCCGTGTTGGGCAACGCCGAAAGTTGTACCGGCGATGTGGCTCGCCGCGCCGGTAACGAGTATCTTTTCTATGAACTGGCCCAAATGAACATCGAAACGTTGAAGGCTTGCGGCGCCGATCAGAAAAAAATTGTGACCGGTTGCCCTCACTGCCTGCATACCATCGGTCAGGAATACGCCGACTTTGGTGGTAACTTTAAGGTGGTGCATCACACCCAACTGTTCGCCGAGTTAATCGGCAACGGACGGTTAAAGCTCAAAAGCTCCCCAGGAGGTAGTGGAGCAAAAATTACCTTCCACGATCCCTGTTATCTGGGCCGTCACAATGGCGTTTATGATGAACCGAGGGAGCTGTTGGCTCAACTCACCGGAGTGACCTTGCTGGAGATGGCCCGGAGCAGGAGCAACTCATTCTGCTGCGGCGCCGGCGGCGCTCAGATGTGGAAAGAGGAAGAGCCAGGGAGTGAAGCCGTCAATACCAACCGTTTGGCCGAAGCGCAGGCTACCCGCGCCGAGACGGTGGCAGTGGGTTGTCCCTTCTGCGCCCGCATGCTCAATGACGCCGGCAGTCAGCTTGGTTCCCCGCTAAAAGTGAAGGATGTGGCTGAAATAGTTGCCGCAGCGCTTTAGCGTTTTCAAGGTCAAAATTTGCCTCTCTGGACGATTCTCTCATAATAGGCATTAGGAAGAGGTTACTTGGTTTTCAAATTTATGGGGGTCTTACTTGGTGATAGGCTGAACAGACACTATCTTGAGTAACTTGGCCTGTCCCTCCTCAGCCGAGACTCCAACGAAGTGAGATTGGTATGGCTGCCGACATACATTCTCGCGAGCAGCGTCTGCGGAAGCAAGCTGAACTGCAATCATTAAATCTCGATCTGGCCAACCTGCGGAAGCAAGAAGCCAGTTATATCGAGGTATCCGCGGCTATTCCCGAGCTATTGGTTCATCAGATCAAAGAACAACGTCTCAAAATTCAGCAGGTGGAAGATGAATTGCTGGCCCTATCAGGCGCGGCCACGTTCTCGCCGGGGCAAGAGTTCTATCGAGAAGGTTTTGAGGCTGAGCAGGCCAATGATCTGGACAAGGCCCTAAAACTTTACAGAAACGCAGTTCGGGCTGCCCACCCCGATGCCGAGGCAGCCGCTCGTAGCGTCCGCCACCAGATTAGAGGGGCTAGAAGCAAGACGATTGTTGCCGGCGCCGGCTGGCAATCGGTCAGCCAAACTCAAAAACGCTGGTTGATCGGCCTTGTGGTTATATTGGTTTTAGTTCTGCTCGTAGTCCTGGTAATCAATGGCGTTTCAACATGGTCTACTCAGGAAGCCGTGGCGGTTCAGATTACAATCACGGCAACGTTTACTCCGCCTGCGGTAATTTTGATTGTGCCTGAGACGCCAACAGCTACGCCAACGGAAATCCCCACGTCAACCCCTACGATTCCGCCCACACTGACCCCCACGGCGCCCCCGACGCCCCCGACGCAAGCAACAGCGCCCTCCCCTACTCCCACTCCCCTACCCACTCTACGACCCGCGCCGCGAGTGCTGGAACCCAAGAATGGCCTAGTCTGGCTGGATGGCACGATTGTTTTTGAATTTGCCCAAATGGACCTGGCCTATGATGAACTGTATTGTCTAAACACGTTGCGCGGTTTTGACAAAACTCTCACCGAGAATTGGAGTTTTCCAGCTACAGGCAGTAAGAAACCCTCTATCCCCATTGAAGCCAATGTATTTCGCGTGGCCAAGGTCCAGGGTATGCAGTGTATCATCTGGTCGGCGGCGATAGGCAAAGAAAGCTGCGACAACATCATCAGCCAGAGCAGCGAAGAACGGGTTATTGGCCTCCCCCGGCCGTGCGATTTCAAGTAGCCGGTGTTGCGGCCTCTGGCGATTGCCGCGTGCGTCCAAAATTTTTGGAAAGCACAGGGGAGAATTGGGGGGCCACCCGCCGGTCCGCCTAAAATGTCGGACAGACCCCGATTTGGCCGGACAGCAAGGTGGGCAGCAGAAAAAAGGCAGGCTCATCATACCGCGCGGTTCGGCAAAACACCTGGAGCTGTTATAAGCGAAATGCATGCTTATTGGCTGCGATCCATATTTCTGGCTATTCTGGTTTTTGTTTCCCTCTTCTTCTCGTTCTATCAATTTGGAGAAGTACCTCCCCCTTATCCCTGGTCAGATGAAGCGTCGGCCGGGCAGGATGCTGTAGCCACCCTGAAAGGTGATTTTCGCTTACACTACCCGGATCAAGGCGGCGGCGGCAATCTGTGGGTTTATCTGGCTACAGGCGCTTTCCTTCTGCTTGAACCGGGTATTCTTGCCCTAAGATGGCTGGCCGGATTGGCCGGGGTGCTGGGGGTTGTCTTCTTTTATGCTGCCGCAGCCGAACTGTTTAGAATGATGGCGCCGCTAAGAAAGGCGGCTTGGCTGGCCTTTCTGGCGGCCCTGTGGATGGCCGTTTCGACCTGGTATCTAATTATGAGCCGGGTTGCCTGGCCTCCGGTGGCCTGTTTGCTGGTTGTAAGCGGCGTAACGCTTTTCTTCTGGCGCGGCCTGAGAAAGCAACGCTGGCAAGACATGGTTAGTCTGGGGATTTTCATTGGACTCACCCCGTATCTCTATGTTCCGTGTCGCTTCACTGGGCTGGTTATTGTATTGTTCGTGATAATTGAAGTGGGCGTGAGTCTGGTCCGCCGCAAGCCAACACTGCTATGGTTTTCGCCTCAACAAATTCTCTTGATTGTAGGGGTCGCTCTGGTGGTCGCAGCCCCAATGTTGGTCCTATATCTGGTCTATCCGGAGACTTTTACCACTCGCATTGAGCAGGTATCTATCCAGACAACCGCAACCTCGGTTTTTGATCAATTTGTCCAGAATGTAAACTTTTATGCCGATAGCTTTGGCTTGACTTTTAACCTGGCCCGTTTACCCATTGAAGGTTTGATTCTGGGTTCGCTTAGCTCAATTTTGTTAATGGCCGGGATATTGGTCGCCTTTTGGCAGATATCACTACCGTTCAGCCGGTATATTCTGATTTGGTGGTTCTTGCTTATGCTGCCGGGCCTTACCGCGCCAACCCTGGAGTATGAACCGAGCATTTTGCGGCGAGCCATTGGCAGTTTGCCGGTAACTTTTATTTTTCCTGTGCTGGCCATCTATTTCTTTGAGTTGAAAATAAGGGGGTGGCCGGCCTGGTCAAAATCATGGCCGGCTGTATTCCTTACCCCTTTTGTTGCTTTGACGGTGATCATTTTTTCAGCGCTGCAAACCTATGATAGTTTTTTTGTCAAATGGCCTCAAACGCCGGCTGTTGAACGTTTATTCAATCCAGTGAATGTCGAGTTGGTTGAGTGGCTGGATCGCCAATCGTCGGCGGCTACGGCCTTTGTTTTTCCCTTACGCGCCCGAAGTGGTTCTTCTTCCCACCCCTGGATGTATACCGTTCGCTTCTTGTTTGGTGGTCAAGCCAATTTTATTCCTGACTATGAACCGGATGTGCCAGTTGATTTGTTGCAGGCGGTCCAGGCCAAGAAGGATGTTTATCTGCTAACTAACCAGCAAACTCAAGCTGATATTAAAGGTCAATTTCCATATTTGCTGGCAAGATTAGGTGAAGTCATCGAAACGAAGGAACAGTTTGGCTTTACTATTCAGCATTATGCCCTGAACAGGTCGCAATTCGATGAGCCGGATCTGCAACTTGCCGCAGATGTGACCTTTGGCGATGTTCTGCAGTTGTCCGGGCTTGAAATCGGCACAGAAGTAAATGGCTATCGCCGCCTCCTTTGGACGGAATTGGCCTGGGCGAGCCTGGGCGCTCACAATGATTATCAAGTTTCGCTTCGGCTTCAAGACAGGGCGGGACACATAATAACTCAACAAGACAAGCTTTTGCTGAACAATTTTTACCATAATCCTACCTCGCTGTGGTCGTCAGGCGTCGTTGAACCCGATTTTTACACGCTCAACATCCCCCCCTCAATTTTGCCCGGCTTGTATGAACTTCATCTACTGGTCTACGATGCCCGGACGCTGTCAGTAGCAAGGCCACCAGACAGGGGTTCCACGCAATCTATTTTGCTGGCTTCCGTGAATATTCCGGCGATCAATGGCTTTCCGGAGCTCAAATTAGCGCAGCCTATCGCCGCCCAAATTGGTAAAAGTCGGGTAACAGCGGCTAATTTTGCTGAACACATTCCAGAAAGTTTAGCCTCGGGTCAATCCGTCACCATCCCATGCCTGCTCCAGTTCGATGATTCGGTTTCACAGGTTACCCTTCAATTAAGCCTGGCCTCTGCAGATCAACATTGGTTGTTGGGCGACCCCAAGACTGTAGCTATACCCGGCGACTGGCCCACTAATGCGCCGTTTCAGGTTGTGCTCGACGGTGTGGTCCCGCGCAACATCGAAAGTGATGACCACGCCGTGCTGTTGTTGTCGATCACAAATCGAACTGACAGCGCCCAAATTCCGCTGGGCCGGGTCGGTGTTCAAGCGCGCCCGCATCTATTTGACATACCCAATCCAGACAGGCTGGTGGATGCGGCTGTTCAATTTGATGAGGTAGCTCTACTGCGAGGATATCGGCTTGACTTGAGTCAGCTTGGGCAAGAAAACGGTCAGGTCAGCTTAGATTTGTATTGGCAAGCCCTGGCCGAGACCGATGTAGCTTACAAAACTTTTGTCCATCTACTTGATGCTGAAGGTAACATCATCACGCAGGTGGATCGCGAACCTCAGGCTGGCGCTGCGCCGACCACAAGTTGGCTAGAAAACGAAATTATCATTGACCAATTTGTTTTTCCGGTGGATCAGGCCCTAAGCAATGTTGCTCGGCTTGTGCTTGGCCTGTATGACCCATCAACCGGAATTCGTGCGCCGATTGTAACTAGCCCGGATGATAAGAGAGAAGATTCATATTACGAGATCACTTTCTGATCCCCCAATTTTCTAATTGTGGCCAATTCATCGACCACATCATCCCGAAAGTTCTGAACTACGCTGCTTCAGAACTTTTTCATTTTCCGCGCCGGCTTTGAAAGCCAAACGCGCCGGTCACTTTTGCACTTGTTGGGGATATGGGTCAAGTTTTTGGGCAGAAACCCTACATCTTGTGTTATAATAAAGAAGTCCTACAAGATACAGCTATCTACCTAAAAGAACTTGCCATAATATTTTGAGCTATACAGATGATGTGGTACAATAAACTTGTCATAATGTCGAGGGTAGCGAAATGGAGGCTTTGAAAGAGCGAATTCGACGGGAAGGGGTCAACCTGGGCGGCGGCATTCTCAAGGTTGATAGTTTCATCAATCATCAAGTCGACCCAGCCTTGATGCTGGCGGTCGGTGGGGCGCTGGCCGCCCATTTTGGGGCGATGGGCATTACCAAAGTGCTCACCGCCGAAATTTCCGGTATTGCCCCGGCGCTGACCACCGCCCTGGCCCTGGGCGTGCCGGTGGTGTATGGCCGCAAAACCAAACCAATCACTATGCCCGAAAATATCTTTGTGGCCAGCGCCCCCTCACACACCAAGGGCAAAGAAGTCCAGTTGATGGTGTCGCCGGAGTTCCTGAACGCGCAGGATAAAGTTTTGATTATCGACGACTTTCTGGCTACCGGCCATACGATTATGGCCTTGATTCATCTGGCCGAGCAGGCCGGGGCCGAAGTGCTGGGTGTGGGCGCGGTGATTGAAAAGTCATTTGAGGGGGGGCGAGCCAGACTGGAAGCGCGGGGGTTGCGCGTCCGATCGCTGGCCGTTATCAAGGCAATGACCGACGACGAGATCATCTTTGCTGAAGGTGTGTCGCCGTGACCATCCGGCAACGTGAAACTGTTGTCGTGTTGGATTTTGGTTCACAATATAGCCAGTTGATTGCCCGGCGAGTCCGCGAGTTGGAGGTCTATTGTGAGCTTATGCCCTACAGCGCACCCGTTGAGCAGATCGAGCGATTGCAGCCGGTTGGTTTTATTCTGTCGGGTGGCCCGGCCAGCGTTTATGCGCCTGGCGCGCCTCGCCTGCCGGCCTATGTTTTAACAACCGATAAACCTGTCCTGGGCATTTGTTACGGGATGCAATTGCTCACGTACCAACTTGGCGGCCAGGTGGACCCTGGCGCCGCGCGCGAGTACGGCCTGGCCCAGATCGAACTGGTTGAGCCGCAGGCGCCGCTCTTTCACCATTTGCCGGCCGGGACTCGAAGCCTGCCCGTCTGGATGAGCCACGGCGACCGGGTAACCCGGCTGCCGGCCGGTTTTGAGGTGCTGGCCCAATCCAAAAATTCGCCTTATGCCGCCATCGGCAACCCGGAGCGGGGTTGGTATGGCTTACAGTTTCACCCAGAAGTGACCCATACCCCCCTGGGCCAGGAGATACTGCGGGCTTTTCTGTATGAAGTCTGTGGCTGCCAGGGCGGCTGGACGGCCGGCAATTTTATCGACGAAAGTGTGATCCGCTTGCGCCAGCAAATCGGCGCCGGGCAGGTGATTTGTGGCTTGTCGGGCGGGGTCGACTCGGCCGTGACCGCGGCCCTGCTCCATCGGGCCGTGGGTGACCAGTTGACCTGCATCTTTGTCAACAACGGTTTGTTGCGGCGGCGGGAGCCGGAGCAGGTGGTGCGGATTTTTGAGCAGGAGTTACAGGCCCGGCTGGTGGCCGTAGACGCCGCCGAAGATTTTTTGAGCGCCCTGGCCGGCGTGACCGACCCAGAGGCCAAGCGGACCATCATCGGCGAGAAGTTCATCCGTATTTTTGAAGCCGAGGCCGCCAAACTGGGCCAGGTCGATTTTTTGGCGCAGGGTACGCTTTACCCGGATGTTATCGAAAGCGCGGCTCCGCCTCACTTGTCCGCTGCCAGCGAGGGTGGCGGCATTGCGGCCAAAATCAAAACCCACCACAACGTCGGCGGGCTGCCGGCCGACCTGGGTTTTGAGTTGGTGGAACCGCTGCGCTATCTGTTCAAAGATGAGGTCCGGGCCGTCGGCGAGTTGTTGGGCTTGCCCAGGGAGATGGTCTGGCGGCATCCTTTTCCCGGGCCGGGCCTGGCCGTGCGGGTTGTGGGTGAGGTTACCTGGGAGCGGCTGGAAACCCTGCGCGCCGCCGACGCCATCTTAATTGAAGAGTTGCGCGCCGCCGACTGGTATCACCAGACGGCCCAGGCTTTTGCGGTGTTGCTGCCGGTGCAGAGCGTCGGGGTGATGGGCGATTATCGCACCTATGCCGACGTGATCGCCATCCGGGCGGTAACCACGACTGACTTTATGACCGCCGACTGGGCTCGTTTGCCGGTCGATTTGTTAGCCCGGATCAGCAACCGCATCGTCAACGAAGTGGCCGGCGTTAACCGGGTGGTGTATGACATCAGCAGCAAACCGCCCGCGACTATTGAGTGGGAGTAGCAATTTACGATTTATGATTTACGATTTACGATTTACGATTGGCAAAATGCAATAAATTGCGTTGATGGACGAACAGGAATTTAAGGACAGAACCAAAAAATTGGGACTGCGGGTGATCCGTTTGGTGGAAGCGTTGCCCAAGAATCCAACGGGTCAGGGTATTGGAAAACAGTTGCTTCGATCGGCAACCTCAATTGGGGCCAATTATCGAGCTGCTTGCCGGGCTAAATCAACGGCCGATATTCTCAATAAGCTCAAGATTGTTGAAGAAGAAGCAGACGAGACCCTTTATTGGCTGGAATTGATTGCTGAGGCAGAACTGATTCCCGCAACTCGATTAACCGACCTGATGCAGGAAACCGGTGAAATCATTGCTATGACGGTAGCCTCCATTAAAACGTTGCGTCAGCAGCAATCGTAAATCCAAAATCGTAAATGGTAAATCAGAGTGGGAGGGTATCCCGATGACCGCCGAAATAACAACCGTGATGGGCCAATTCAGTATAGTGAATGGTCGCTGGCATAACAACGCGCCTAACCAGGTAGCCGTGAGCGAACCGAAATCGGCGGATAGGCCGGGAGCTGGCAAGGGGGATCTGTTTGTGCTGGCCGAAGTCAGGGGACAGGCCGGCGCCAGGGAAGCCATCGAACGGCAACTGGCCGAAACCGTGCGTGATGCCTACTATCTGGCTCGCGGCTCGATCACAGCCAGTTTGCGCCGGGCGTTGCAGGCGGCTGGCGATCTGCTCTATGACCGGAATTGCGCGGTCGCGGTCGAAGAACGGGTTATCGGTGGGGTGGTGGCCCTGGTCAGGAGTAACGACGAAATTTTCATCGCCCAAATTGGCCCGGTAGCCTGTTTTGCCGTGTTAGGCGATTATGTTCAGCGTTACCCGGCCAAATCGATCTGGCTGGATGAGCTGCTCGACCCGGACCAGAACGGAACCGAGGTTGCCCTGGGGATCAGAGCCGTAATCGAGCCCAATCTCCACCATGTGCGGGTAGGCGCGGAAGACGTGCTGGTATTGGCCGATAGCGGCCTGGCCAGCCAGTTGCATCTGGATGATGTGGTCAGCGCTGTTGACGGCAGCAATATCAAAGCCGCCATCAAAAGCCTGGGTAGCATGGCCAGGGCCAACGACTGTTCAGCGCTGGTACTGGCCATGATTGAGCAGCCTCAGCCCTCGTTGGGCTCCCTCAAGATGAACGCGCCGGCTTCGATCAGCAAACTCTGGCGTCGTCAAGAGGACCAACCGGCCGGGTTCGACGGTTCCTCAACTGCGACGGAGCCGACTCCGGAACCGGTCTATGAGGCTGAAGTCGCCGCTCGTCCACCAGACTCTGCCGGACGCGCTCATCAGATTGACCGGGCGGCCCGGCAAACGAACCCTCTGCCTGAAAGCAGGGACAAATCACGTTATGCCCCGGCCAGGGGTGCGCCCGGACCCAAACAAACAGGCGCTGGCCGGACCGCTGTTCAGGCTGAATTTGGCGAAGAAGTGGACGAGCCTGAAAACGTGATGGCGTCGTCGGTGCCGGAAACCGCGTTTGGCTCTCAATTTCACCAGAGTACCCCGGGCGCCGGCTTAGCCGGAGTTGGACGACTATTGAGCGGAGGGGGGACCGCGCTGCTTGGCTTGCTTGCTGTGCTGGGACAGGGGGTCAAGGCTGGGCTGAGCCTGTTTGTCCCCAAGAGCGATCACTCGGGCTACCGGCAGGCCGGGATGCAGGCTCGCCGCCAGCACAACTCCTTCATCTCCTGGACCCTGTTGCGTAACCTGGCCCTGGCTATTCCCCTGTTGGTAGCGCTCATTGTTGGCATCAGTTACCTGCAGAAGGGCCGGCTACTGGAAGCCGAGTATCAACAATTGGTGACAACGGCTCAATCCAAGTTTGAGCAAGCTCGTTCGGTCGATGCGGCCTCGGCCTACAGCCTGATGGCTGAAGCCAACAGCCTGTTGACCCAGGCCGAACAGATCAAGCCCAACCAGGCCGAGATTGGTGAACTGCGGACCCAGATGGCCGAACAAGCCGATAAATTGGGCAATGTCCAACGGCTTTATTATCTGCCCCAACTGCGCCAATATACCGACCCGGGGACTGAGTTGAGCGATATCGTGGTTCAAGGCGTTGAAGTGTACGTGCTGGATGGCGGCAATGATCGCCTTTTCCACCACCAACTGGATGATCTGGGCGAGGCATTGCAGCCGGATGATGAGACCCTGGTGTTGGCGTCACGCGGCCAGGCGGTCGATGAGATTGCTGTGGCTGAACTGCTGGGGATGACCTGGATGCCGGCCGGGGGTAGCCGGCAAACCAGCGACCTGTTGGTTTTGAATAGCACCGGCTTGTTGGAATATCATCCCAACTGGGGCATGGCCACCTCGGCCCTGGCCGGAGGTGAAGCGTTGCGGCTGCCGGCGGCGGTGGCGAGCTTTTTTGGCAATTTCTACGTGCTCGACCCACAAGCCAACGTCTTGCTCCGCTATCTGCCTACAGCCGACGGCTATAGCGCCCCGCCCGAAAGTTATTTTCCACCGGATCAAACCGTTGACTTGAGCGGCGCGGTTGATCTGGCCATTGACGGAGCCGTTTACGTGCTTTTTAGGGATGGACGGGTTGAGAAATATTTGAGCGGCCAGCCAACCGATTTCAATTTGTCGGGTTTGGACAAACCTTTGAATAATCCGACCGCTATCTTCACAGCGCCAAATGAGGAAGTGCAATACATTTACATCGCCGATGCCGGCAACCAGCGCATCGTCCAGTTGAACAAAGATGGCACGTTTGTGCGCCAACTCAAGCCGCGCCCGGGTGAAGCCGTCTCTTTTGCCAACTTGCAGGATATCTACGTGGATGAAATTGGCGGGCGCCTGTATATTTTGGATAGCAACAATCTGTATGTGGGCAACATCCCCAACGAATAAGGTTTGGTGAAATTTGTGAACAAAAAACCCCGATTCGTGTCGGGGTTTTTTGTTTGGCAAACAGGATGTCCGGCCCCACCGTCAAACCGGCTTGAAACGAATTAACGTAACCGCGCCCTGATCATTGTAAAGCTCCAACTGACCCTGCAAATCCTGACGAACCAGGGTTTGTACCAGATACATACCCACGTTATGCTTTCTGAATTGTAGCACCATCTCCGGATAACCCGGCCCATTATCCCGAAACTCAATCTTAACACTGTCACCAGTGCTGCTTATCCGGACCTTGATTTCGGCCAGATCTCGATCAGATAGAGCGTACTTAACGGTATTGGTCACCAATTCATTGATAATCAGGGCCAGATTGTTAGCTTGTTTCGGTTTCACCTGAATGGCTGAGGGCGAGACATCGACGCTGACGAATTTGTCCGGCGGTATCGTCTGCAACGAGGCGTGGATCACCCGGCTCACCAGCTCGTCGAGCGGCAACGGCGACCATTTGGAAGCCGACAACAGGTTATGGACGGTGGCCAATCCCTGCACCCGGCCAATCAAATCCTGGATAATGCCCTGGTAGGTATTCTGATCATCCACACTGACGTGATACCGTTCGGCGTAAAGCAGTCCGATAATGGCAGCCAGGTTATTTTTAACCCGGTGATTAACCTCACTCAATAGCATCGCTTTGGTCTCGGCATCCTGTTTAGCCTGCTCGTAGAGGCGAGCATTTTCAATGGCAATGGCCACGGTTGCGGCCAGCGACTCCAGCACCTTTTGATCTGCCTCACTGAAGCGGCTAACCTCAGCATCGACCGTTTGAAGCACGCCGATCACTTTGTCTTTAACGTGGAGCGGTACGGTCAGGATCGAGCGGAGCGGCAGGCCGGTTTGTTGATCAACACCCTTGAAGTGACGGCTATCTGTGCTAATATCCGGTACATTCAGGCTTTGGCCGTGTTGAACTACCCAACCGGCTAAACCCTGGCCCGGCTGCAAGCGCCAGCCGCGCACAATTTCACCTTGCGGGTCGGTTACCTGGCGGCAGACCAGTTCGCCGCCCTCCGGGTTAACCAGCCAGGCCGAACAAGCCACCACCCCTAACTGTTGGCGGACTTCGTCCAGGACAGTGGCGAGCATCTCGTCCAGGTTGTGGGTGGAGACAAAACTCTGACCGGCCCGGTTGAGCAGTTCCAAATCCCGATTGCGCCGGCGCAATGTTTCCTCGGCTGCTTTCCGTTCGGTAACATCCCGCGAAATACCCATCACGCCAACCTGCTCACCGCGGCTATTGCGCAGCACTGAGGCCGACAGGAAACTGGGAAAAACTCGTCCGCTTTTGTGCCGGTTGAGGATTTCGCGCACACATTGGCCCTGCTCAACGA
>CAYZHI010000063.1:0-12400 GCA_964477335.1 uncultured Caldilineaceae bacterium
ACTCATGCCTGAGCCGATGTCGGTGATGCGTTTGAGCAACCAGGCAAAAACCCCCGAAACGATCACAAAGATGGCAATGTGGAAGACGACCGGCAAACCCAACTGCTCGGCGCCGCTCAGCAACAGGTAAACCATCGCTCCAAACAAAGCGACCGCCCCAACCGTAAAAACTATCAGCAAGACTATGGCTTGCCAGAGCGAAGGCGGCTGGTTTTTGGTGACTTCATCTTTGGCATCGTCAACCGATTGGTTCATTACGGGAATCATAGCCCGGTGATAATGATTTTGGCAAGAAAGGCGCGACTTTCTGGTCAAAGAAACGTATAGGTTATCAGATAGAGCGATTGATCCTTACAGGATGTCAGCATAGCAACTTCCAAAGAATTGACAACAGGACATTTTTGTGGTACACTCTAGCAAAATTACTGGTAATTCAATTACAAATTACATAGTTTTATAGCAAGGAGATAAAAAATGGCAGAAAGTAAAAAATCACAAGAGTCGGTGGAAGAAGTGAAAGAGGCCGCCGAGGAAGTGGCCGAGAAAGTAGAGGAGGTTGTTGAGGAAAAAGCTGAAGAAGCCAAAGGGGCCGCCGCTGGCATGAAAAGCACGGCCAGCAAAACCATCAATGACGCCATCCGCCAGGTGGAGACGATTACCGAAAATATCGGCAAAGCGCTCACTACTGCCCTGCAAGATCGGGCCAACGTGGTGATGGTGCGGGTGAACGACGACAGCCTGGCCTATCTTGATATGCTGGTTGAGGCCGATATCACCAAGAGCCGCTCGGAAAGCGCCGCCTTCCTGATCAATGAGGGTATTAAGACCAATGAGCCTCTGTTCGACAAGATCCGCAACATCACCGACCAGATTGCGGCCCTCAAGTCCCAACTGCGCGAAACGGTTCGGGTGGAAGAATAAGCCTGAAGCCGCCAGCAAAACACCATAAATTCCAATCAAACGCCGCGGCCGGGGAAACTGGCTGCGGCGTTTGCTGTTCGGATCAGGGTGGGTCCACAAAATCGTAGCGAAACTCGACCAGCAGAAACTGGTCGGGACCCAAAGTGACCTGGAACTCGGCCAGATCAACCAACTCGACGATATAGTCGCCCTGGGCCAGGCCGCCAAACTCGACCGCATAATCACCTAATTCCGGCTTGCTGCCGGTCAGTTGCACCCCACTTTGCCAACTGCCGCTGTGCAAAATGACCGGATGGTCTTTGAGTCCAATTGCACGTACGCCGATAGTGCCGCTGACGCGGTCAACCGTTTCCACCACCCGCCCCTGCCAGGCAAACGCCGGGGCCGGGGTGGGCGAGGGCGTCGCTGAGGGGGTCGGCGTGGGGAAGAAAGTTACCGGCGTCGGCGAAACGACCTCAACAACCACAACGGGAGTGGCGGTGGCCGGAAACTGCTCCGGTTGGGCGCCCTGGCCGACAATCAGCGGTGTTTCAGCCGGAGCCGGCGTCGCCGTGGGGGCAAAGTCGATTTCGGCCAGCCCGCCCCCATCGACAAATAGGCGTAGACTGGCCCCTGTATTGACTGCTTCAACCAGGTAAACACCCGGTCCAAGTTGGCCAAACTCGCAGGCTAATGCGCCCAGCACCGGATTCGGGGTAACTTCACAAAAGCGCTCCGTAGCCCGGACCGACCGTAACGCCACAACCTGACCAGGTCGACCCGCCAGTCGCACCCGGATAGTCGCCTGGCGCTGCAAGGCGGCGATAGGGCCGTTGGTATTCTTGATGAGCCGGGCCTGCCAACCGGTGATCCCGGCCGGCAGCACCTCGATATCAAAAACAACCTTGATCTGCTGCGGCAGCGAAACGGTAACCGGCAAACTCACACTCAATCCCTCCGGCGTTACCACATAGTGACCGGGGACTAAATCAGAAAAAATGCAACTATCCTGCCCGGCTGAACCCTGCCCGGTGATGCAGCGCCGTTCCACCTCTGGCCCAGCAACTGCCTGCAGGCGGACCGGCAGACCCTCAATGCCCAGCACCTGGACTGCCAACGTTGTGGCCGCGCCGACCGTTTCAACCCGCTCACTCACCGTACCCAGCCAGCGGGTCAGCGGGGTTGGTGTAGCCAGCGGGGTGGGGGTAGCGGTGGGCCAGGGTGTGACGGTGGGAGTCGGGCTGACGGTGGGAGTCGGGGTGAAGGTAGGGAGGAGCGGGGTAAAGGTAGCCAGCGGCGGAAGCGACGGGATGGTCGTATCCGTAGGAACAGGGGTAAGGGTCAGGGTCGGTGAGACGGTGAAAAATTGTACTCGGGTTTCTGTATTGCTCTTTAGCTCGACCTCAAACCGGCTATTCAAGCCTAATGGTTCGACAATGTACCGGCCCGGCGTCAAACCGGTAAACTCGACCACGTCCGGCCCCAGTTCGTCCGGCTTTTGGCCGGTGGGAGCAGTGTTTATATCTTCGACCAGCGTGGCCAATCGCACCGGCTGGCCGTTCAGCCCGATCACCTGCACCAGCAGCCGGGCAAAGGGCGCGCCAATTCCCCATTTCTCCTCCGCCAGCCGGCCTTGCCAAATTTGCCCGGCCCGGGGTGTCGCAGTTGGCGACGGCTGGGCGGCCGGGGTTGCTGCCGGCGCCGGTATCTGGCTGAATTCGATGACCGCCAGATTGTAGCCATCGGCTGTTACCGGCAGGCTAACCCCCAGCGAGGGCACACTGACCTGCCACGTGCCTTTGCTGACCGGGGCGAATTCGGCGGTGTAGGGACCGTACTCCGGCTTGCTACCCGAGTCGGCGTACATCAAAAAGTCACCGCTGCGCAGCTCGATGCGCGTGCCGATGAGTCCATCAACTTTCACTCGAAAAATTGAGCCGGCGCCCTCGGTGACGCCCAGGGTGTTGCTGGCCAATCGGCCCACCCAGATTTGAGCAGCTTCAGTGGGAACAGCCGTGGGGGTGCGGGTAGGCAAGGAATCCCGGGTCACTTGGGCGGCCATGACGATACCGGCGTCGCTACTCCCCCGCCCCAAAGCCACTGCCAGTAAGATAGCCATTAACATTAATGCCAGGTTGTAACTAGCCAACTGTTTTCTATTCAAAGAGAGGTCATCCTCAAAGAGAGACTATTTCTAATTTGTATTATACGCTTCGGGCAGGGCTTCCTTCAACCGGAGAGTGAGGCGAACAGGGTGCGTCCAAAATTTTGGAAAGCACCGGGGGGTGGGGGGGGGGGGGGGGGGGGGGGGGGGGGGGGGGGGGGGGGCACCCCCCCCCACACCCCCCGGTCCGCCTAAAATGTCGGACACACCCGGCGAACATTTTTGCTTGCCAGGAGCAGTAATTCAGGTTAAAATCAACCAAACTCGATGGGAGGCACGGCATGCAAATTCTGGGTATTGACATTGGCGGGTCAGGCATCAAGGGCGCGCCGGTCGACATTGAAAAAGGGATATTGGTGACTCAACGGCACCGTATTGCTACCCCCCAACCGTCGGTGCCGGAGGCAGTGGCCGATGTGGTGGCGCAGATTGCCCAACATTTTGAGTGGGAGGGAGCCATTGGCTGCACCTTTCCGGCCGTCATCAAAAACGGGGTGGCTTACAGCGCGGCCAACGTGGACAATTCCTGGATCGGCACCAACGGCGAAAGATTAATGGTTGATAAAACCGGCTGTCCGGTCAGATTGATCAATGATGCCGATGCGGCCGGTCTGGCGGAGATGGAATTTGGCGCCGGCCAGGGACAGCAGGGGGTGGTGATCATCTTGACCTTTGGCACAGGCATTGGCAGCGCTGTCTTTTATAACGGCCAGCTTGTGCCCAATACCGAATTCGGCCACATGGAGATCCGGGGCAAAGATGCCGAAGAGCGGGCCGCCGATCGGATCCGCAAAGCCAAAGAGTTGACATGGGCGGAGTGGGCGGCGCAGGTCAACGAGCTTCTGGCGCGGATGGAAATCCTCTTTTCGCCCGACCTGTTTATCATTGGCGGCGGCGTTAGCAAGAAGCACGACAAATTCTTTCCCTATCTGAAAACCACAGCCGCGATTGTGCCGGCCAAAATGCGCAACGAGGCCGGGATCGTCGGCGCGGCGATGGCGGCCAAAGCTCTTCTCAAAGGCTAAATTGTTGATAACCTGCCGGATAACTGTGGATAAATGGCCCGTATATAAGGGTTTTTGTGGATAAGCCGTGATTGATCGCCCGACTCTTGGGGTTAAATTTAGGAAACCTGACCAGTCAGTTTTGGACACAGCACCTTATTTGGGTGGCCGAATCCAGTCTCCCCCTGGATAAAATCTGATCACTGTTAACTTATTTTAACATAACTTTTGTGGATAACTCAACGATTACTGTGGATAAGTGAGTTGATTTGGGGATAACTTTTAAA
Organism: uncultured Caldilineaceae bacterium; assembly: GCA_964477335.1. Classification (GTDB taxonomy): domain Bacteria; phylum Chloroflexota; class Anaerolineae; order 4572-78; family J111; genus CAYNLK01. The sequence goes on from CAYZHI010000063.1 coordinate 4,356, forward strand.
TTTACCTTAAATTTTTTGGGGTTGAATTTTTATACCACAATATATCGGGGCTGAATCGATATCTCCCCAAGATATTGATTTTGGCTGATTTGACAAAACTTTCTGATTTTGTTTGCTCTAATTGTCCCCAACTTGTCCTAAACTTGCCGCCAGTGTCTTCGGCGTTAGCAAGGCAAGATAACGGTCCTCAACACCTCTACACCCCTATATGTAGGGTTCTTTATTATTACCTGACTGTTCCTATCCACATATCCACACTGCCTACTATTTACTACTACAATATGACTATAAATAGATCAAATTGATTGAATAACTTAATGTTAAAAGTAGACGCTCATGACGTTTAACCTTATTTGAGGTATAATACAGATACTTTCAAGAATCATCCAGAACAAAGTAGTCGAACCCATGCGTTTAAAATGGTGGCTGGTTGGCTCCTTCGTAATTGCCGGGGCCAGTTTTGCTTCTTTGTATTATATTCTCAATAACCTTTGGCCTGATCCTCAGACCATCTTTGCGTGGAGCCAGATTTTATTCTTTGTGACTACTTTTCTGGGTTTGAGTTCGGCTACTATTCCCTTTGCGGTGTTTCTAAACCAACGTTTTGCCAATGAAGGCTGGTTAGAACGGGATCGCACCCGGCTGGCGCGCCAGGGGGCCTGGGTGGGCCTATTTGGCTTGATCCTCCTCTATCTCCAGTTATATCGGGCGCTCAACTGGACCAATACCCTGGTTTTGGGCGGCGTCTTCATATTGATTGAGATATTCTTTCTGACGAGAGATTAACTAATGCAGGCTGAACTTAGAAAATTACCGAGCGTGAATAATTTACTTCAACACGATGAATTGACTCAACTGATTGACTCGCACGGCCATGACCTGGTGGTCCAGGCAATTCGTACCGAGCTGGACGCGGCTCGACAACAGGTGTTGGCCGGTGAGCTTTCCCCCTCGACCGGGACGCTGCTCCAGCGCACAATAGTCCGGCTGTCGGCTGAACTCCGCCCTTCTTTGCAGCCGGTTATCAATGCCACCGGCGTGATTATCCACACCAATTTGGGCCGGGCGCTGTTGAGCCAGCGGGCCCGCCAGGCTATGGTTCGAGCGGCTTCGGCTTATTCCAATCTGGAGTATGATTTGGAGGCAGGCCAGCGGGGCTCACGTTATGTTCACGCTGCCGACCTGCTGTGCCGTCTGAGCGGCGCCGAGGCCGCGGTAGTGGTCAACAATAATGCCGGGGCGGTGATTTTAGCTCTCACGGCGCTGGCTAAAGGGCGTCAGGTGATCATCAGTCGCAGCCAGTTGGTCGAAATCGGCGGCGGTTTTCGTATCCCCGAGATTATGGCCCAATCTGGCGCCCGGTTGGTTGAAGTCGGCACCACCAACCGCACCTATAGCCGGGATTATGAGCAGGCCATCGAGCCGGAGCAGACCGCCCTGCTGCTGGCGGTGCATCACAGCAACTACCAGATTACTGGATTTACCAGCCAGCCCAGCCTGGCCGAACTGGCCGATCTGAGTCGCCGCTACCAAATTCCGTTGATGGAAGACCTGGGCTCGGGGACGTTGCTGGATACCACCCCCTATGGTCTGGTCCACGAGCCAACCATCCAGGAAAGTCTGGCTGCCGGCGTCGATCTGGTGACAGCCAGCGGCGATAAATTGTTGGGCGGACCCCAGGCCGGCCTGATTCTGGGCAAGGGAGTGCTGATCGAGCAACTCAAAAAACATCCGCTCATCCGGGCGTTGCGGGTCGACAAGACCACCCTGGCTGCGCTGCAAGCCACGCTGTTGGCCTACCTTGAAAACAGGGCGATTGAGGAGATTCCGGTCTGGCGGATGATTGCCGCCGAGGTTAAGACCCTGGCCCGGCGAACCCGGCGCTGGCAAACCGCCTTGCAGCGGCTGCCCCTGCCTCTGTCCGTCGCCATCCGGGTAGTTGATAGCGTCTCGACCGTGGGCGGCGGCAGTCTGCCTGGCCAAACACTACCGACCAAAGCTCTGGCCATTTCGGCCGAATTTGTTGAGACTCTGGCCCGCCAACTGCGCCAGGCTGACCCGCCGGTCATTGCGCGCATCGAGGCCAACCAGCTCTTGCTCGATCCCCGCACCGTCTTGCCGGAGCAGGATCAAACCATGCTCACAATTCTGGCCAGCGTGCTCACCGAGCAGGCCCGGCCTTTGCCCCGCTAACCCATGGGAACGCTCTACCTTATCGCCACGCCGTTGGGTAATCTGGAAGATATTACCCTGCGCGCCCTGCGCATTTTGCAACAGGTGAGCCTGGTCGCCACCGAAGATACCCGCACCACCGGCCGGCTACTCAAGCATTTTGAGATAAGTTGCCCCCTGATCAGTTATTATGAACACAACAAATTGACCCGCCTGGAACGCATTATGGACGCGCTGGCTCAAGGCGATGTGGCCTTAGTTTCTGAGGCCGGCACGCCGCTGCTGTCTGACCCCGGTTATGAGCTGGTGCAGGCTGCTATTGCCCGGGGAGTTGAGGTGGTTTCAATTCCAGGTCCCAGCGCTATCACTGCGGCCTTGCCTGCCAGCGGCCTGCCCACCGACCGATTTCTCTTTTTGGGTTTTCTGCCTCGTAAAAGCGGCGAACGGCGGCGATTCTTGGAGTCGGTTACTACTCAGCCGGTCACGCTGATCTTTTTTGAAGCGCCCCATCGTCTGCGGGCGGCTCTGGCCGATATGGTTGAGCTTTTGGGAGCCGAACGCTCGATCGCAGTTTGTCGAGAAATGACCAAGCTGCACGAGGAAGTTTGGCGGGGAACTTTGGCTGAGGCGCTTGAGGAATGGCAGCAACGCGAACCCCGCGGCGAGTTCACCCTGGTTATCGCCGGCGCCAGCCCGCAGGTGGCAACATGGGATCAACAGCAGGTTGAAGCAGCCTTGGCAGAACTACTGCAGGCCGGGGCCAGCCCTAACATGGCTTCCCGGCAGTTATCGGCGCAGAGTGGCTGGCCCAGGCGAGAGATTTACGCGCTGGTCCACCGCCTGAAATAGGTTAGCCAGTTAGCTCCCGTAGCCGGCCGGTGCTATCAAGCGTATATTTCCTTGAGAAGTTGGGGGCTGGTTCAAATAAACCGGGCTAACTGGTCTGCAGTTTGACGGGCTTGATGCCGGATCATCCCTAACGGCACATTAGAGCTGAGCGCCAGAGAAAGCACAATGCCCTGGCCCAAACTCAGCGAGTAAAGCCGGTAGGCTTCGCCTTCGTGCAGACTTTGTTGAAAGCGGCCAGCCGGCTCCCCCAAAAAGGTGGCGGCCTGGGCCGCGGCCTGGGCGCTTTGGGCCACTAACTTGGCCAGGTTTTGACACTGCTCGCGCGGCAACATACCGGCCTGGGCAATCAACTCCGCTCCGGCAATCAATAAGATTGCTTCTGCCCGAACCTCACGATTCAAATCGTCCAATAAGCGTAGAATCTTGGTTTCATTGGCCCGTAAATAGCGGATTGTGTCGCTGGCGACTGCTGTTATCGTCGTTTCAACGGCGACAGGCGTTGGAACAACGGGGGTGGGTTGGGATGAGGCAACCGGTTCTGTCGCCGCCACCGTTTCGACCTCAATCTCGACCTCTTCGACAGGGGGTAAAGGGGAATGGGTCGGGCGTCCCAGGGCCTGGTCAATCAAATCGGGTAAATCACCTACAAAAAATGGCTTGGTCAAAATACCGTTCACTTCAAGCGTGTCGATCGACTTGGGCACACTCTGGCCAATGAGCGGGATAATCATAATTTTCATCCCGTCTTTGGCCTCGCGAATCGCTTTGACCAGGGTTAGCGGGGTCATATCGACCAGGCCCATATCGATAATGACCAGATCAAAATGCGCTTCAATCACCGATTGGAGCGCATCGCTGCCGGTTTGGACCCAGAGGGAGTTGTAAAGACCGCTATTTTCCAGTCCCTCCTTCAACATCAGGCCGAAACCTTCGTCACAATCAACTACAAGGATGTTTGGCTTTGCCATGTTCATTACCACGGAGTGCCTTTGGAGAATTTGAGTTTAAGGTAACGGGTAAATTGTAATGGTATTTGGTCCAATTGACAAAATCTCAGTTTTGTTGTTTTTGGCGGCGCAGCCAAATCCCCAGCCCGAGGAGCGCCAGGCCACCAATCACAAAGAGGCCAGCGATGAAGATCAGCAGGCTTCTGCTGAGACCCACACTGGTCTGGGCCGGACCGGTAGCCGGCGTCGGTGAGGGAGGAACCGGGGAGGGTGAAGCCGTGACCGTAACCTGGGCGCCTACAGTGGGAGCAAGGGTCGGCGTGGCAGGTGCTGTTGGCTGCGGTTCAGCCGTAACCTGAATTTCCTCCTGAGCTGGCGGGGACGCTTCCACCGGAGCCGCCAAATTCTGTTCTGAGGGTTGCTCTTCGGGTGCAGCCGGAGGGGGAACGCTGGGCGCTTCCTCAGCCAGCGCGCCCGGGGGCTCTTCAGCCGGGGCTTCGGCGGGCATCGCTTTTTGAGCAGCCGGCGACTCTGGCGCTATCGTTGGCAATGGTGAGGGGGCTGGCGCCGGCGCCGCGCCGGCAGCCTCCCGATCGAGCGGAGCGCTCTCGGCGGCGGAACTTTCAAGCTGCATTTGCCTCTCGGTGGCTTCGTCGCTCGCGCCAGCTATCGAGGCCATATCCTCGGTGGTCTGGTCGGCAGCCAGTTCTTGGGCCTCTTCGACCACGACATCTTCTGGTTGGGCGGTCGACTCGGTTGAGGGTGCTGCCTCCTCAGCCGACTCGGCCAGCATCATCTTTTCTTCAGGAGGGGCTTCAGCCGGTTCAGCCGGAGACAGCTCTGCCTCGCCGGCAACGGCCGAAGAACCAGCCGTTGCCAGGGATTCCGGTTGGGGCGCGGCTGCTTCCTGTGCAGCCGGCTCGTCCAGCCGGGCAATCTGGGCCGGCGCGCCGGCGCCTTGAAATTGCAAAGTAAACAAAGCCCCGCCGATAGCCAGGACACACAACAAGCTGGCTGCAACCATAGCCCAACCGGCCAGCCAGGCCGGCACTCCCCAGATGCGGCGAGAAGTTGGGCCGGCAGCCCGCACATGGGCGGCCGTCAGGGTGAAGGGCCGCGGCGCGGCGACCGGCGACAGCTCGGCTAACAGCGCCACGGTTTGGCGCAGCGTGGCCAGGTCTTCACGCAGCTCGGCGGAAGTAGCTAAGGCTGATTCCACCAGGGCGCGTTCTTGGGCAGTTACCTCTCCATCTAGATAGGGTGACAGCAGCTCGCGAACCGCCTCAATATTCGGTTGATGGTTGTGGTCGTTGACCATCATCCCAACTGCCTCTTAGAGTCGTCCAAAAATAACTCCGGCGCTCCACGATTGAGATACGGGTCTGAAGATTTATTATCTCCAAATCTCCAATCTCTTACTTATGACTCATACTTAAGACGATATTGACTCGGTAATAGTTCCTGTTGCTCCAATAGAAAATCGCGCAGTCGCCGCCGGGCCCGGCTGAGGCGCGATTTCACCGTACCGAGAGGTTGCTCGATGATCTCGGCAATTTCTTGATAAGAAAAACCCTGCACATCACTCAACACCAGCACCAGCCGCTGATCTTCGGGCAGGTGACTGATACCGAACTGCAAGAGATGGTTCAGTTCCGCACGCAGCACCTGCTCTTCTGGTCGCTCGCTGCCGTTGACCAGCTTGATGCTTTCCTGGCCTGGATTTTCGGTCATATTCTCCAGCGAGTTGGCCGGTCGCCGGCTTCTATAACGGAGTTGATCGTAGCAGGTATTGGTAACAATCCGCATCAACCAGCTTTTGAAAGAGCCGCCCCGGTATTGGTTAAGGGCCTGGTAGGCTTTCAGGAATGCTTCCTGACAGGCATCGGCGGCGGCTTCTCGCTCCCCCATGAGGCGATAGGCCACATTAAAAGCCGTACCCTGGTAGGCCATCACCAACTGGTTAAAAGCCCCTAAATTGCCTTGCTGGGCTGCTTTGATCGTTTGAGCCTCATCCATCAGGTTAGACACTTTTACGGTGGCGCTCCACTTGGCCTAGGCAATTTGACGTACAAGGTCACATCGTTTATACTTTATCCCGCTTAGGGTTGTTTCAAAATCTACTCTCTTTTGAGCAACCTGGAGCGGCCAGCCGGAGTGGCGGAACTGGCAGACGCGCACGACTCAAAATCGTGTGAGCTTAGCTCTTGTGGGTTCGATTCCCACCTCCGGCATTATAACACTTTTTATATTGATGTGCTAGGACGATTTCTGTTTTCGTGCACCGAGACCGGTGGGGCCACTTCTCAGATGCGCAAGTTGACCGGGAAGCGGCCTTTCGTTTTGAATCAGGGTTTCTGTTAAGGCAAAAATCCAGAAGTGATCACATAGCGTTTTATGGGTAGAAGAAGACGCAAAAACCGTAGCTCAGGAATTGACCGCCGCTTACTGATCCTCCTGTCTGTAACTCCCGTTGGTTGCCTGCTGGCAATGCTGGTTGGTTTATTGATCGCCTGGTACCTGTTCCCCACCCGATTTGTCAATGCCAGAATCTCCGAGTTGCCCGAAGCCGAGGCAGACCAGATTGTGATTATGGCCGCGGCCGATTTTGCCGAATACGGCGATGTGGAGCGGGCCAGGGAACTGCTGGAACCTTTGCAGGTACCCAACAAGGCTCAGTATGTGTCGCTGGTGGCCGAGCGGATGGTCCGGACCAATCGCGGCCCGGTGGATCAGGAAATCGAAAATGTGGTCCGCTTGGCCGATGCTCTGGGGGTCAGTACGGTGTCGATGATCCTCTATATCTCTACCCCCACCCCTACGCCTACGGAAACAGCCATTCCAACCGATACCCCGCCGCCGACACCCACCCCCACCAATACCCTGGTTGTGCCGGAAGCGGTCGCCGCGGCCGCGGTTGCGGCTGAAGTTGAGCCGACCGAGGAGCCAACTGCTACCGATATCCCTGAACCTACGGCCATCCTCCCCACCAACACCCCCGCTCCTCCCACCGACACCCCTGAACCAACCGCGACCTCTACGCCAGAGGTGGATTTCATCATTACTAAACAGCGACTTCTCACTAAAGATGAGAACGGCGGCTGTGTGGGGATGCACAGCATCTTTGTGACAGTGGTAGATGCGGCCGGTAATCCGCTTAAAGGGATCGAACTGGCCGACGAGTGGGCCGCGGTAAATCCCGGGCCGGTCACCGGTCACAAAGGTGACGATAAACCTGGCCTGGCTGTCTATGATCTTTACAAAAATGGCTACAAAATTTATGTAAAAAATGATCCCACAGCCGGCCGTCCCGTTACAAGTCAGATTAGCGATTTATTGAGTTCTAACGATTGGGAAATCGGCATTCCCCGCTTGATCGAAGCCGGCTACTGCCCCGATGAAGCGACCTGCCGGGTGCTGTGGAACAGCGGTGTTTTCGGTGAAGGCAATAACTCGCTGTGTTGGGGACACTATTCCTGGGAAGTAACTTTTCAACGGACCTGGTAGGCAGTGGTCAGTATTCAGTTGTTAGTGATCCCTATTCACTGACTCCTGACCACCGTCCACTGAGAAATGCAGAGTAACTTACATGACCAACTCAAAATCCAAGATCTTGTTGCTGATTACCCTCATCGTTGTGCCGCTTTTTTGCCTGGCTATGGCTGTGGCCGCTGCCGTGATTGGTTTTGGGGTGACCTCCGCCGTTACCGCCAGTAATCAACTCGATGAAGCTGAAATTGAGGCCGAACTCCTCAGTATTGCCGCTGATTTTGCCGCCAGCGGCGATTTGGCCGCGGCTGAAGCCCGGCTGGAGAGGCTGAATCTTCCCAACAAGGGCCAGTACATCTCCTTTATGGTCGATCGTTACATTCAGGAGCAGCGCGGCCCGGCTGATGTCGATACCTTGAATCTCTTTCTCCTGGCCGACGCGCTCGGCGCGACTACACCCTCAATGGTAGCTGCCCTGGCTACGCCAACGCCCGCCCCAACCGCAACGCCAACGCCGACCATCACCCCCTTGCCAACCGATACGCCGACGCCCGTGCCGCCCACCGATACCCCTACCCCTTTGCCCGCCCC